>QZJS01000137.1 GCA_003597945.1 Desulfobacteraceae bacterium
GTGTAGGTGGGGCTGGTGATGGGCCATGACTCAGGAACATCCAGCCCCCGGGCCAGGCCCTGGACAAAAATCGTCTTTCCCGCGCCCAGGTCCCCGGACAGGGCCAGCACGGTTTTTGATGTCAGCCGGCGTCCGATTTTTTCGGCGATGGCCCGGGTCTGCTCGGGTGTTTTTGTAATCAGGCGGATGGTATCCATGGATGTCATTTTTTTCCGGACCCGGCGTCTGCTTTCAGGAAAAAAGCCTTGCGGAGAGGATGTCGCGCGCGGCTGTTTCCGTTTCGGTGGCCATGATCCGGCCCATGGCGGCGGGCACTGCCGCCATGACGTCCCCGGCGATATAGCCGATTGGCCCCTTTTCCCGGGCCATGGCGTCGGCGGCGTCGCCATGGAGGTAGACGGCGAGGCGGGCCGCTTTATCGGGCGCATACCCCTGGGCCATGAACCCGGCGATCATGCCGGTGAGCACATCCCCCATGCCGGCCGAGGCCATGCCGGCATTTCCCGTGGAATTGATATAAACATGGCCGTCCGGACGGGCGATGACCGTGCGGGCGCCTTTGAGTACCAGGCAGACCTTGTATTTTTCAGCAAATTGTCTGGCGTGGCCGATGCGGTCGGACTGAATGGCGGCCGGTGTGGTGTTAACCAGTCGGGCCATTTCGCCGGGATGGGGCGTTAAAACCATGTCGGCCCGCCGTTTCAGCAGAATATCCGGGTCTTCGGCAATGATATTGATGCCGTCGGCATCAATGACCATGGGGATAAGACATTGGGGTATCAGCCGGGTGATCAGGTCCCGGGTCTGCGGTGCCGTGCCGATTCCCGGTCCCAGAGCAAGCACCCGCTTGTCTTCTATAAGCGTCATGATGGATTTAAAACCGGCATCGGAGAACAGGCCGTCGCCGTTATCCGGAATCGGGGCGGTCATGATTTCAAGGGCATGGGCCGCAGCCATTGGTTGCAGGGTTTCCGGTACGGCCAGGGTCACCAGACCGGCGCCGGACCGGAGCCCGGAAAGGGCGCACAGCGCCGCCGCGCCGGTTTTGCCGATTCCGCCCGCGATGGCCAGCAGGTGCCCGGTCCGGCCCTTGTGGGCGTCGTGGGGCCGGGGCCGCCACAGGGCCTTGATGGAAGAAGGCGTCAATAGATGCTGACGCGTTCCGATTCGGGCGGCGATGGGGTTGGGAATGCCGATATCGATGACATGGATATTTCCGCAGACGGCGGCCCCCGGATGGATGCAATGTCCGATTTTCGGGTACGCGAAGGTGACGGTGGCGGCCGCGCGGATACAGATTCCGCAGATGGCGCCCGTATCCGAATGCACGCCGGACGGAAGATCCACAGCCAGGACCGGACGATCGAGGTCGTTGATAAATTCGATGACTGATTTGAAATAACCGGTCACCTCCGCGCTCAGGCCGGTGCCCAGGATGGCGTCGATCCAGAGAGCATGGCCGGCCATTTCATTCTGAACGCGGGAAAAGGCGTCCCGGTCCGGCAGTTCCCGAACCCGCACATCAAGAGGGGCCAGGAGGTTGAAATTGTCGGCCGCGTCTCCTTGAAGTCGGCTGCTGTCGGCAAGCAGGTAAACGGTGACGGGGATGCCGTATGTCGCCAGGTAACGGGCTACCACGAAACCGTCGCCGCCGTTGTTTCCCCGGCCCGCGGCAACGGCAACGCCGCCTTGAACCGCTTCCGGAAAGGTTTCCATCAGCAATTGAAAAACCCCCCGGCCGGCGTTTTCCATGAGGACCCGGCCGGGCAGGCCGAAACTTTGGATGGTTTCCCGATCCATTTCCCGCATTTCAGCCGCGGTTAGGATATCCATGCGCCATTCCTCATCCCGTCCATGCTAAAAGCCCTGAGAGCTTTTTTAAAAAAGAAAACCATTCGCTTCGAGAGTTTTTCAGGGTGTTTTTCGTTAAAGCTCCCGGATCAGGCGGGCCATCTCGGCCACGGCCTTTTCCATGCCCACCAGTGCGGCCCGGGCCACAATGCTGTGGCCGATGCTGAATTCGTCGATTTCGTGCAGCCCTTTGAATTTTTTAATGGTGCGATAGCAGAGCCCGTGTCCGGCATTGACCCCCAGGTTGAGCTGCCGGGCCGTTCGGGCTGCCTCAATCACATCGGCAAAGGCCCGGTCCTGTTCGGCCGAATCCGGGGCGTCGCAGAACAGGCCGGTATGAATTTCAATCAGGTCCCCGCCCACTTCCTTTGTCGCATGGATCTGGTCCGTGTCCGGATCGATAAACAGGCTGACCGGAATGTGATGGTCATGGAGGGCCTGGATGGTTTTTTTCAGGTCGGTTTTGTGGGCCATGACGTCCAGGCCGCCTTCGGTGGTGAGTTCCTGGCGCTTTTCCGGAACCAGGGTCACCAGGTCCGGCCGGATATCGGCCGCGATGGCCACCATTTCCTTGGTGGCCGCCATTTCCAGGATCAGTTTGGTGGCAACGGTTTGGCGCAGCAGACGGACGTCTCTGTCCTGGATGTGGCGCCGGTCTTCCCTCAGATGCACCACGATGCCGTCGGCCCCGGCCAGCTCCGCCAGTACGGCCGCGGCCACCGGGTCCGGGTATCGCGCGTTTCGCGCCTGCCGCAGGGTTGCCACATGATCCACATTAACCGCCAGTCCCGCCATTGGTTTCCTCTCTTTCAATCGCTTTAATCAATGCAAACAGTTCGTCGGTTTTGGCTTCCATGATTTTTTCATCGGCTTCCGATGTTTCATGGTCATATCCCATGAGATGCAGGATGCCGTGAATCAGGAGAAAGTCGAACCGGTCCCGGTAGGAGATGCCGAGTTCGGCGGCTTCCGCGGCCGTCCGGTCCGTGGATATCACCACGTCGCCCAACAGGTCCGGTGCGATATGGGAAAAATCGCCTTCCTGCATGGGAAAGGCGATCACGTTGGTGGGGCCTTCCCGGTCCAGGTAGGTCCGGTTTAATTCCGTGATCCCTGGATCATCCACCAGCACGACGGACAGCTCCGCGTCAGGACTGCCCAAGGCGTTTAAGAGGACTTGCGCCGTTTTCCGTATCTGTTTCAGCGTCGTCTTTCTCCGGCGCTGCCGGTTGTCGATCAGAATGGCCATTTTTTTCCTTTGCTTCGGCCGGAGGCTGGGCATCCGGATACTCGATGCGGTGGTGATAGATGCCGTTTAAAATTTTATTGAAACTTTTGGCGATGTTGTTGAGATCCTTCAGGGTCAGGGGGCATTCATCCAATTGATGATCGGAAAAGAGCTTATTGATGAGCTGCTGCACCAGGCCCTGGATCCGCGACGGCGTCGGCTGTTCGAGGGTCCTTGCCGCGGCCTCGACAACATCGGCCAGCATGACCAGGGCCGTTTCCCGGGTCTGGGGCTTGGGGCCCGGATACCGGAAGTCGTCGACGTTGACCACCTGGTCCTTCTGGAGTTTTTTGGCTTTTTCATAAAAAAAGGAGATCAGGGTGGTGCCGTGGTGCTGGGTAATGGCTTCGGTGATCTGCTGGCCCAGCTTTTTTTCCCGGGCGATCTCCACGCCGTTTTTTACATGGGAGGTCAGGATCAAACATGACATGGAAGGGGCCAGCTTGTTGTGGATATTTTTTCCATCTCTTTGATTTTCAATGAAATAAAGTGGATTTTTAAGTTTGCCGATATCATGATAATATCCGGAAACCTTGGCGATAAGCGGGTTGGCGCCGATTTCCGAGGCCGCGGCTTCGGCCAGTGATCCCACAATAAAGGAATGGTGATAGGTGCCGGGGGCTTCCAGCATCAGCCGCCGCAGGATGGGCTGATCCAGATTGGCCAGTTCCAGCAGCGAGCTCTTGGTGGTATATCCGAATGACATTTCCATCAGGGGTGCGATGCCGGCGGTGATGATGCCGGCGATGATCCCGCCGGCAAAGGCGAAGGTCAGGTCCCACAATAATTTAAACCCTGAAAAATCGACCATGTAAATGCTGACAACCGCGGCCAGGGCCATGTTAAGAAGTCCGAGTCTCACCCCGGCTTTGATGAAACCCTTATGATCCTTGCAGTCCTGGACCCAGAAGGCGCCCACGATGCTGTTTAGAATGAAAAACAGGGAGAATTCAAAACTGGCTTCAAAAAGCATGCCCGAGATCAGGGCCAGGACGATGGCAAAGGGGAAGGCGATTTTAAACCCTAAAAACTGGCAGATGGTCATGGCCCCTGCCGGAATGGGAATGGCGTAGAACACTGATTCGGGCGAGATGTTGACGGGCGCTTCCGGAGTCAGGTTGTTTGCCAGCGATACCGACAGCTTCAGGATCAGCAGAAGGATGATCAGTATGGACCCGATAAAAATCAGATGCTTGTTCCGATAATATAAGATGTCGCTCTGATACTTTAAATGGATGAAATAGGTGATGATGAGCAGGGAAAAAATGATCATGGCGGTGCCGATGCTTTTTTCAAACACCTGCTGTTTGCCGCTTTGTTCCTGGAGGGTCTTGAGTTTCATGATATGGGACGGGGAGACCCGGTCCCCTTCCCTGAGAATCATTTCCCCTTTTTTGATTTTATATAAAATCGGCTGGACTTGATTTTCCGCCTTTTTTTTCCGTTTTTCCGTCTCGCCCCGGTTCATGGCGATATTGGGCTGTATCAGCCGCTGGGTGAAATCAACAATCAGGTTGACCAGATTATAATCCACACCCCTTAAAATCGGTTCACCGATGACACGGACCATGGTTTTGGCCTGATCCGGGCTGTAAAACTGTCTCAGGTTCTGGACAATCCTTTCTGAATCAATATCGATGTTTTTCAGCACGATCCCCTGGGGGTTTTCCTGAATCAGAAGTTCCTTGTTTGCCACCACGCCGTTGTTTAAAATCTGCGACAAAATGCTGATGAGCAAATCGGAGATTTTTTGGGAAAACCCCTGGTTGACAAGGATGCCGTAAGCGCCGTTGTCCACGGGAATGCCGATGGCTTTTTCAAACTGTGGTTTTGCCTCCCTGATGCCGCCGCGCGTATCCCCGGCGGCTTCTCCCGCCACCGGGGTCTCCATGATGTTGCGCGCCAGGCTGAAGGCGTCATTGATCTGACGCGTAAGACTGGTCAGTAGCTTTGTGTCGTAATCATAGACGGTTAAGACTTCATTGCGTATCTGCCGGCGTTTGAGTGCCGTGGCTTCCGTGTCTTCGATCAACAGATCGGCCGGGGCTTTGATGTCTTTTTCCGCGATATCCCCCAGTTGATAGGGGGTCTGCACGATGATCAGCTTGGGAGAAAGAATCAGCGTGGAAAGCACCGTCAATGAGATCAGAATAACCGCCAGACTCCAGGTATCGGCCGATATCCCTTTCTTGAAGCTGATGTCTACGGTTTTTGACGTCAGGTTAAGCATTTAACAAATTCGATTTCAGTTTGGTTGTCGGGACCGTGAATCTGGAAATTATCAATTTGCCGGGGGATATGCAAGATGGAATTTACGTGAAGGCATCCGGCAAGTGCTTCTTAAACGCCGTTTTCGCCCGCCGATTCGTCTGGAGCCGCTATTTGTCGGTCCTGGCCGCCTTTTGTTCGTATGCATTGATTATTTTCTGGACCAGCCGGTGGCGTACCACGTCATGCTTGGTAAAAAAGACAAAACGGATGTCGTCGATCCCGTGAAGAATTTCCCGGGCTTCGACCAGGCCCGAGGCCCGATGGCTCGGCAGATCGCTCTGGGTGATATCGCCGGTGATCACGGCCTTGGAATTAAATCCGATGCGGGTTAAAAACATCTTCATCTGTTCGGTGGTGGAATTCTGCGCCTCATCGAGGATGATAAAAGAATCATTTAAAGTTCTTCCCCGCATGAAGGCCAGGGGCGCCACCTCGATGATATTCTGTTGCATCAGATTGCCCGCTTTTTCAAAATTCATCATATCATGGAGGGCGTCATAAAGGGGCCGCAGGTAGGGATTGACCTTTTCCGCCAGGTCACCGGGTAGAAAACCCAGGGCTTCGCCGGCTTCCACGGCCGGCCGGGTCAGGATGATCCGGGTGACCTGCTTTTTCGCCAGTGCCGCCACGGCCATGGCCATGGCCAGGTAAGTCTTGCCGGTGCCGGCCGGGCCGATGCCGAATACGATGTCAAATTGGCGCATGGCATCGATATATTCCTTCTGGGCCGGGCTTTTAGGCGTTACCGTGCGTTTTTTACCGGTGACATAAACCGCGTCGAGAAAGATGTCCTTGATTTTAACGGTATGATCGCGACTTAAAATACTGGTGGCGTATTCCACGTCCCGGGGATAGACGGGATAGCCGTCGGCAATTAGACCGTAAAGCTGGTTGAGAATGTTTCGTGCAAGATCCGCGGCAATGGCGTCGCCGTAAAGGGACACGGTGCTGCCCCTGGCCTGGATGACCACGCCGGTGGCTTCGGCGATGCGTTTGAGGTTGCAGTTGAGTTCTCCGAAAAGATCTCTGGCCAGACCGGCATCGGAAAATTCGAGTTCAGCCTGAAGGCGCGTCTGTTCTTTGGTCATCGTGCCTGAAATTCCAATTAGTTTGATTCCGGTTTTCCGACAGATTGGCAACCGCCGATTCGCTCGCTCATGCGCGTGTTGCCGGACGGGTCTGTTGATCCGCTGAATTTCTCAAACTCGGGCTTCGCCCTCAAACAGTGAGAAATTCTTAACGCGGATCAACAGACCCGTCTTTTCGGCAACAATCGTAATTCGCTCGCGAACCGGCGGTTGCCAATCTGTCGGGATTTGGCCTTTTATGAATCCATCAAATTTGATGCACTGGTAAAAGTCGGATTTTGAGCGAGATTGTGGATTTCGGGGGAAAAAGCGATTTTCTTGGGTGCGTTAAGAATGGCAAACTGTTTGAGGCGCTTGCGCCGAGTTTTTGCCATTCAGCATCCAAGAAAATCGCGCCCCGAAAGACTCTCGAAGCGAAAAATCCGACTTTTACCAGTGCATCAAATTTACAATGTTATGGGAAAAACACAAGAAATTTCTTGATGTTGATAATCATTTAAGATAATTATAAATTTTATTGCGTATCAGCGTGGATGACGGGATCGGCGGCAGGCAGGTGCGGGGCCGCCGGATCCGTTGAAACATGAAATCAAACCATCTGATGGGAGAGCGAATGAATCCTTTTGACATGGCCATCATCGTCCTGATGGGATATACCGTGATCCGGGGAATTTTCCGGGGTTTTATCCGGGAAGTGGCGGGCATCATCGGTCTGCTGGCCGGTTTTTACGCGGCCTACGCTTATTACGGGCATTTCTCGTCAATGCTCGAAGGCTGGATAGCCGACCCGGCGTATCGGGATATCACGGCGTTTATCATATTGTTCTGCGGCATCATGCTGGTGGTCATCGGGCTGGGAATGCTGATTCGCCTTATTGTTAAAATGATGCTGCTGGGGATACTGGATCGGATTTTCGGGGCGGTTTTCGGCGCGGTCAAGGGCGCGTTGATCGCTTCGTTGCTGCTGGTGGTGCTGGTAAATTTTCTGCCTTCCGGCGGCGCGGCCCTGATTAAAGAGTCCCGCCTGGCCCCGGTTGTTACCGCAATGTCAAAGGAGGTCGTGCGTCTGATTCCTGAAAATGCCCGGGAGTCATTTAATTCCCGGATGCAGGCCATCCGGGAGGAGTGGGGCCGCCGGCCCTGAAGCCGGTACAGTGTCTGTGGCCGCGGAAAGCGTTTTTTCGGCGTGCCCGCAGATAATCTTGTCGATGTAACAAATCGTCATCCTTTGGATCAGGCCCCGGCGACGTTGGCCGAAAGCCTCCGCTTCCGGGCTGTTGCCGTCGGATCCGTTTGAGCGCCGGTGATGGAGCCGCCTGCCATAGGCGGTCAGTACATTATGAACCTGATGGGTTGGTATGGGCATAAGCAACGACATATGATTTGATAAATTGTTCATGACTCGTAAACGCGATTTCCGGCAGCCGGTCAAGGGCGAACCATTTTGCTTCATCCGCGTCATCGCCGGCGACCAGATCACCCGTAAAGGATCTGACCAGAAAACCGGTCATCAGAATCGTATGGTAGTTCTGGCTCGGATGCGTCAGGACGCCAAGCAGCATGTCGATTTGTCCGGTCAGGCCGGTTTCCTCCCGCAATTCCCTGATCCCGGCGCTTTCCGGAGTTTCATCAAGTTCCATAAATCCGCCGGGCAGGCACCAGAATCCTTTTTTGGGATCCACGCTCCGCTTGACCAGCAATACCCGGTCCTGGGCATCGATGGTCACCAGGCAGGTGGCGGGGATGGGGTTTTCATAGAGCGGCAGGTCGCAGGACGCGCAAAACAGGCGCTGACGGCCTTCCCATGTTTTGTGCATCAGCTGGTTTCCGCAATAATGGCAATGGGTTTTACTCCGCATTCTGGTCCTTAATCTTCAAAATCGCCCGCGGGCCCCTTGTCGGAGTCGATGGATTTGGCGCGTTCAATTATTTTTTCAGGGGTCCACTGGTCGGGTGGCTCGATCCGGGATGCCTTTGGCCCGGGGTCATGGGAACCGGCTTCAAGAATGGCATCAACGGCCAGGGGCGCCGTGTCTCTGGCGTTAAATACATCCACC
The DNA here is from genome assembly GCA_003597945.1 of Desulfobacteraceae bacterium. Lineage (GTDB taxonomy): Bacteria > Desulfobacterota > Desulfobacteria > Desulfobacterales > Desulfosalsimonadaceae > SURF-33. Next base: position 8,556 of record QZJS01000137.1, read on the forward strand.
AGCATTTTGTAAACAAAGGATGCCACCCGCTCGGTCATGCGTTCGCGGATGGGAGCCGGCTGGGACAGCATCCGGTTTTCAAAGGGGAGGTTGAGCTTTTTGTAATCTCCGGCCTTCATTTTGCCGGCCTGGGCATGGGCGATCATCTGCTGCCATAAGGGATCCGAGAGGCCTTCATGGGAAATTTTTATAAAATTGCCGTCCGCATCAAGAATGGCGTTTCCGTAATCATTGACCTCAAGCCCCCATGAGATCATCTGCAGGGCTGTTGCCACATTGGCCTTGGTCGTCCGGGTTTTCTCAACGATCTGGCGCAGGCGTTCCGAGCTGTTTCCGGATGTGCCGTGCTGGGCTCCGGATACCCCGTATTTTTCAAGTGCCTGATGTATGGCGGCGGTCAGTTCCACCTGAATGCCCTCCGAGGCGGCCTCGATCCCGTGGGTGGTGCCGTTGTTTAAGGCGATCCAGTCCGGGAAAATCGAATGGGCATTGAGGCCCTGGATCAGAAAGAGCGCTTCCGCAACGGTGGACAGCCCTGATTTACCTTTTATTTCTCCCACTTCTGTTTCATATCCCGCCCATTCGGGCACCAGGGAATGCAGAGCGATGCTGGCCAGCAGGTTTTTGTCGTCGGGAAGGTGGGATGCGTCGATGGCAATGGAGGTCATGCCGGCATCAAAAAGGGTGGGAATCTCGGTCCTGGCGGTTTCAATGTCTTCGTCGCCTTTAATTCCGTAATGGTCGGCGTGCACGGCAACGGGTACGGTGATGTTGAGCTCGTTGCAGAGGCTGTCGACGATCCGGGCGATATTCCAGTAATTGACCGCGCAATAGGCCTTGGCGCCGCCTTCGGATTTGGCGATTTCAATGATGATGGCCGCATTGGCCCGCTGGGCCGCCAGGAGCGCGCCCCGGATCACGAAATAGCTCCGGCCGTTGGCGGCCATGGTCATGGCCTTGCCTTTTTTGAGCATGGCCCGGTCGATGTATCTTCCGGAAACGATCAGGGCCTGGGAATTGGGGAATAACGCGACGATATTGGGGGGCCGGCCGATCTCAAGGGCCTGTTCGAATTTTTTCTGATAATCCTCAGGCGTATACGTCATAATGGGTCTCCTTGGTCAGGTTCGGAATCGTTTGTGTTTTCCTTAGAGATCGGACCGTCGGTTGTCCGGGCGGCTTCCGACCGGATTTGATCGATGATTTCCATGATTTCCTGGCGGCACGTCTCCGGGGCTTCCAGATCCCCCCATCCTTTCTGGGTCTGAAAAAGACCGTCATACGCGGTATCATGGTGGGAACGGATCCGATGGCGGATGTGCCGCTCCTCCAGTATAGAGGCCAGAAGCTGGGCCTCTACCGCATTTTCAAGAACCGTGACGGTGATAAATGTCTCGTCCGCGGAAACATTATCGCCATTTTGGGGCATCTGGTGGTTCATGGCGTCCGTATCCGGATTGGCTTTGGAGATCAAAAGAAGCTGAAATATTATATTAACATAGTCATAATTAAATAATTGCAAGCGGTTGTCAAGGGGAAAAAACAGGGTAAAGTCAAGGGACACGTGCGGAACTGAAAATGGAAAAGTGTTGTCAATTCCATTTTGCTCAATTAAACTCCGGTGAAATCGGGGTGGCGGTTTTTTGTTTTTCATGTTGCCTGAACCGATCGGCGCGTCCGCCTTCCGGATTGTTTTGTAAAAGGCATGAAAATTGCAAATAACTTAAAAATTGATGCGGCCGACGTTATTTTTGATATTTTATATTTTACCTAACCATCAGCTTAAAAAAAGGATGGAATGGAAAAAATCTCACATGATCAGTATCCGTCTGAACCGGTGGTTTTAGACAAACTCTCCATTAAATTCATGAAGCAGTCCCGGTTTGTCCCCTTGCACCTGCGTGACAACACCCTCTGCATCGCCATGGCTGATCCGGATGATTTCCGGACCATCGACGCGCTCAAACTCGGATATGGCTTGGAAATCACGGTCTGTGCCGGAGATGAGGAAGATATTACCGAAGCCGTCGAACGGTTGTATGGGGTGGGGACCCAGTCCCTTGAAATGATCATCGAGGAAGCCGGCAGGGATATTTATGAAATTTCCCGGGAAGGCGGCGATGATGTGGCCCACCTGCGGGATCTGGCATCCGAGGCCCCCATTATCCGGCTGGTTAACCGCCTGATTTTACGGGCCGTGGAATCAAGAGCCAGCGATATTCATTTTGAACCATTTGAAAATGAATTCAAAGTCCGGTACCGCATCGACGGCGTGCTCCACGATATTGAATCCCCGCCTAAGCGGCTCCAGGCCGCCATCATCTCCCGGGTCAAAATCATGGCCAACCTCGACATTGCCGAACGCCGGCTCCCCCAGGACGGCCGGATCAAGCTCAAAATATCCAGCCGGGAAATCGATTTTCGTATTTCCACCATTCCCACCCTGTTCGGGGAAAGCCTGGTCATGCGGGTCCTGGACCGGGAAATGCTGGTTCTGGATCTTGAGGCCCTGGGGTTTCCGGCGTCTCTGATGTCCGAATACATGCGCCTGATCACCCAGCCTTACGGCATGATCCTGGTCACGGGTCCCACCGGTTCAGGCAAGACATCGACCCTTTATACCTCTCTTGCCAAAATCAATGCCCCGGAAAACAAGATCATTACCTTAGAGGACCCGGTGGAATATTACCTGCGCGGGGTCAACCAGATTCAGGTGAATCCCAAAATCGGGCTTTCCTTTGCCAACGGTCTGCGGGCCATTGTGCGCCAGGACCCGGACATCATCCTGGTGGGGGAAATCCGGGACAGGGAAACCGCTGAAATCGCCATACAGTCGGCTTTGACCGGACATTTGATCTTTTCCACCCTGCATACCAACGATGCGGTGGGGGCCATCAGCCGTCTGCTGGACATGGGAGTGGAGGGTTTTCTGCTGAGTTCGACCCTTCTGGGGGTCCTGGCCCAGCGGCTGGTGCGGGTGATCTGCACTCATTGCAAGACCGCGGCCCCACCTGAGGAAAAATACCTGGCCGCCATGGGCATATCGCCTGAAGAAGCGGAGGCCATTCAGTTTTATATGGGCACGGGATGTGAGCACTGTCGGCACACGGGCTTTATGGGAAGGACCGCCATATTCGAATATCTGCCCGTGGGCGCCGGTATCCGCCGGAAAATTTCAGAACGCGCGGACGCCGAGCAAATCCTGGAAACAGCCCTTTCCCGGGGCCTGGTCACCCTGCGGCAAAATGGCTGGGAAAAGGTGCGGATGGGGGTGACCACCCCGTCTGAAGTCTTAAGAGTGACACTGGAGCGATAGATATGCCGTCCTTTATATATAAGGCCACTGATGCCGGCGGTAAAGTCGTTTCCGGAACCATGGAAGCGCCCCTGGAAAAAGACGTGGTGGCCCGGCTCCACGGCATGAATCTCATCCCCATCCGGGTGGCGGCTTCCAAGGGAAGCGCGGCGGGCTTCGGTCTTAACCGGTCCATTGATGTGTTGTCTCTGTTTAAGCGGGTCACGTCCCGTGATGTCATGTATTTCACCCAGGATCTGTGCGCCCTGCTCGATGCCGGTTTGCCCATGGACAAGGCATTGAATATTCTGATCCACGTATCGGAAAACGACCGGTTCCGCCAGATCGTCACCCAGATTCTGCGTTATGTTGAAAGCGGCAACTCCCTGTCGGACGCTTTAACGGAATATCCGAAGCATTTTTCCACATTGTATGTCAACATGGTCAGAGCCGGCGAAACCGGCGGCGTGTTGCCGTCAGTACTCGAACGTCTGGGAGTTTTTCTTGAAAATTCCCAGGATCTGAAGGATTATATCACCTCGGCCATGGTTTATCCGATGTTTCTGGTCCTGGTGGGCGGGCTGTCCATCATCGTCATGCTGACCTTTGTGATTCCGAAATTTTCCATTATTTTCGCGGATATGGGACAGGCCATGCCGGCATCCACCCAGATCCTGCTGGCCATCAGCAACGGGATGCGGGATTACTGGTGGCTTATTATCGGCGTCATCGCGGCGATTTCGTTCATCATACGGCAATATATCAGAACCCCGGCCGGTCGTTTGCGGGCCGACCGCCTCAAGTTCAGGGCCCCGGTGGTGGGCAGGCTGATTAAATCCGTGGAAGCGGCTCGTTTTTCACGCACGCTGGGAACCCTGATCCGAAGCGGGGTTCCGATCCTGCAGGCCCTTACCCTGGTCCGTGAAATTATTACCAACCAGGAAATTTCCGCTTCCCTGAAAACCGTCAACGACCGGGTCAAGGAAGGCGATACGTTATCGTTTCCTCTGGATCAGGCCGGAGTTTTTCCACCGTTGGCGGTGCAGATGATCGCCGTGGGCGAGGAGACCGGCAGGCTCGACGACATGCTGCTCAAGGTGGCGGATAATTATGACAAGTCGGTGAGAAACATGATCAAGCGGTTTGTAAACCTGCTGGAGCCCGCCATGATTCTGGCCATGGGGCTTATGGTGGGTTTTATCGTAATATCCATGCTCATGGCGGTATTTTCCATGAATGAGGTGCCGTTTTAATAAGGAGTGGTTGCGTACAAATCACATTGTTCGCTCAGGGAGTCTTTCGGTGCGCGATTTTCATGAATGCTAAATGGCAAGAACTCGTCGCAAGCTCCTCAGACAGCTTGCCATTCTTAACGCATTCACGAAAATCGCTTTTTCCACCGAAATCCTCAATCTCGCTCACAATGTGATTTGTACGCAGCCATTAAGAAAGGAGTAAAAAGTATGTTCAAACAGGCAAAAAACAAACGCGGATTTACCCTGATCGAGCTGTTGATCGTCATGATTATCCTGGGTCTGCTGGCGGCGCTGGTGGCGCCCCGGATGTTCGGCAAGGTGGGGACGTCCAAACAGAAAGCGGCTCAGGCCCAGATCGCCCTGCTTGAAACCGCCCTGTCCACCTATCGTCTGGATGTGGGACGCTTCCCCACCACGGAGCAGGGGCTTGAGGCACTGCGCATCCAGCCGGAAGGCCAGGAAAACTGGGACGGACCCTATCTGCCCAAGGAAATCCCCCTGGATCCGTGGGGAAAACCATATGAATACCGGTATCCGGGCGAGCACGGCGATTTTGATATTATTTCTTTTGGCGCCGATGGACAGCCCGGCGGGGAAGGGGAAGACACCGATATCGTCAACTGGAAAAATATCGGTCAATGAAAAGCGGATTTACGCTCATTGAACTGCTGGTGGTGCTGGTTCTGGTGGCCCTGGTGTCGGGGTTCGTGGTGCCCAGGATCGTCGCGCCGTTTGGTCATCTGCACGTGAAAACCGCCGCCACCGAGATCGCCGGTCTGCTTCGCCATTGTCGGAGCCAGGCCGTATCCAAAAAAATCGGCAATGCCATCGTGTTTGATTTAGATACTCAGGAAGTCCGGGTGTTTTCTCCGGTCCATCCCGGCGCGTCGTCAGGTGAGGAGTTGATGGAACGCATGTCGGCCGAAACACGGTATCAGGCACCGGACGGGGTCCGGGTCAGCCGGGCGTCGGTGGGAAAGGATGTTCTCGAAAGCGGCGTGTTTACCCTGACGTTTTTTCCCAACGGAAATTCCAGCGGGGGAGAACTGGTGATTGCCGGAGAAACAAAACGTCAATACGGCATCCGGATTGATCCCATCACCGGCATGGTGGCCGTGTCCGTTGATGAAAGCGGGACCCTCTGATAAGCAAGGCCGTAAATACAAAATGCCTGATGCTTATGCCGGGATTGTTGCCATCGGGCCGGAAATTGGACCGGCGGGGGTTTACGCTCATTGAAACCCTGGTGGCCATGATGGTGCTGGCCATCTCCTTTGTGGTGATCATGCAGCTTTTTTCCGGCGGGCTGACATCGAGCCGGATCTCGGAAGATTATCTTTATGGCATGTTTCATGCACAGGAAAAGATGGATGAATTCCTGCTCTCTGAAAATCCGGAACCCGGGACCTATGAAGGGGAATTTGATGACGGCTACGCCTGGACGGCCGTGGTAACGGTGCTCGAATCCGAGGACCCGGAAACCGAAAAGGTCCCCCTGGTGCCCGTTGAAGTGGCCGTGGCCGTGCGCTGGCCCCATGGCGCCGGGGAAAAGACCTTTTCCCTGAAATCGATGATGCTGGCGGAAAGAGCCGCCATGGCGGAGCCAAATACGGAATAGACCATGCAATCACGGGCGGAAAGCGGATTCACCCTCATGGAGTTGCTCATTTCGATTACCATTATGGGGGTGATCCTGACCATCATCATGGGGGGCTTGCGGATCGGGATCCGTGCCTGGGAAACCGGCAGCCGGGATGTGGAAAGCCGCCAGCGGCTTCAGATCGTGCTGTCGCTGGTCAAGAACCAGTTGGGAGCCGCCTGCCCGGAAAACATTCGGAAACCGGAAGTGGATCCGTATTTATTCCGCGGAGATGATTATTCCATGGAATGGATCTCCCGGGTGTCCATTGTACCGGGAAACGCCCATGGCAAGGTCTATGTCATCTACCGGATCGACGCCGATGATAACGGCGGCCGGTCCCTGACGGTTGCAGAGCAGTCCCTGGTGCGCATGGGGCCTGATGGACAACGATTTGTGGTGGATGAGGCCGATTTTTACGAGCTGATCCGCGATGCGCACCGGATCGGCTTTGAATACCTGGGCGCTTCGGAAGACGGGGTCCGGGAGTGGCTGAACATCTGGGACCCGGAAGCCCAAAGCGGTTGGCCGACCGCGGTGCGGATTACGCTGCAGATGGAAGAAACCAAACCCGCCGCCGCGGTGATCGCAAGATTTCATGCTGAGCCGGAGGACGGTTGATGGCGCGGATGATCCCCACGATTCCCATCATGAACATGCGATCATCAGATCGTGGCATCGCCCTGTTGATGGTGCTCTGGGTACTGATGCTTTTGTCGGTCATCGTAGGGGAATTCTGTTACAGCATGAAAACCCAGGTCAATATTACGGCCAATTATAAGGAGTCCACCGAGTCGTATTATATTGCCCTATCCGGCATCAACAACGCGATTTACAACATGGTTTATCAAACCGTGATCCCGCCGCCGGCAGATGATGAGGAAGCGGGGGAAGGCGCCGTCGAATGGCGGATCAATACGGAAATACCGCCCATTGATTATGCCGGCGGCCGAGTGACGGTATGGATTGATAATGAAAGCGGAAGAATCAATATCAACCAGGCTGACAGGGATCTTTTGATGTTCATGTTGTCCGGTTTTGAAATCGAAGATGAGGAAAAAGAGATTATTGTCGATTCCATTCTGGACTGGCGGGATGCGGATGATCTCCGGCGGCTTCAAGGGGCGGAAAGTGAATATTATCAGTCTCTTCCCAATCCGTATTCGGCCAAGAACGGTCCGTTTGACGCCGGTGATGAGCTGCTGCTGGTCCGGGGGGTGACTCCGGAGATTTATTACGGAGGGCTTGACCGGATGGTCACGGTTTTTCCCAAAATCGCGCCCGAGCAAACGTCGGACCCCCGGAAACCAAAAACGGAAACGGATTTCAACCGGATCAATATCAATGCCGTGCCGCCGGCCATGTGGGCCGCACTGCCGGGGATGACGGAGGAAATGGTCGCGCAAATCACGGAATTTCGAAAGGAAAAGGATTTTGCATCCATGTCCGAACTGGGAGAGATTGTGGGAAATGACGTGCTTGCGGGCATATCCCGCTATCTCAACACCCGGCCGTCCCCGTATTACACCATCTACGCCGCCGGCGAAAAACCGGACAGCGGCATTTATGAGACCATCGCGGCGACCATCCTCATAGATAATACGATTTCAAAACATTACCGGATTGTTGAATGGAAAACCGGTATTCCATTGCAGGAGCAGGCGGTTACCGGAGGAGGAATTGCAAATGAACGGATTTGACATCCGCCACGGCCAAAACCAAGATGATGTGACCGGTGCCGGCAGTATCGGCCATAAGGGAGACAGGCGCATTGATTTTTAATACCGGTGTCGGAATCGATATAACCCCCGGCGCGGTCAGCATTGCCGTCCTGAAGGGCTCCTTTACGGGCATCCGGATTGCCGCCCGGGGGATTTTTGAAGTCGATGGCGGCAGGAATCCGGCCGATGCCGCCGCGGACATGGCCGCGTTCATCAACGGTTTTATCCGGGACCACGGCATGGCAGCCGCGCAGGTGTATGCGGCGATGCCCGGCGAACACTGCATATTGCGGGAGATCACCTTTCCCAGGACCGTCCGGGAAAACCTCCGGGGCACCCTGGCTTATGAAATGGAAAAATATGTGCCGTTTTCAGCCGATGATGTCTACTTTGACGGGCAGATCATCTCAGAAGACAGGCAAGCCGAAAAGATACGCGTCCTGCTGGCCGTGCTTAAAAAAGCGGATGTGCAACCCTGGCTGCAGCTTTCCAGTCGCCTGGAAACCGGTTTTTCCGGTATCACCATCGCGCCGGCTGCGGTGGCCAATTATTTCATACACCAACACGAAGATATCGCCGGCCCGGTAATGATTATTGATGTCCGGGAAGATGCCTTTGACCTGATTCATATCCGGGAGCATGCCCTTGTCTACGCCCGCACGATCCGCATTCCGGACCCGGAAGCCGATATTTTCCCGATAGTTGCGGCCCAGATGGAACAAGCCGGAAAAACATTTTGCGCCGAGGATGCTCAGATCCGGTTTACCCTGTACAAAAAGGCAGGGAGCGCCTCGCTCCGGGAGCGGTTGGCCGGCCTTTCCCGGTTTGAACCAATCAACGATCCCCCTAAAGTGCCCGGCCTGTCCGGCGAAGAAGCCGTCACGGCCGTCGGGCTTGCTTTGAAGGGGCTTCAGAAAGTGCCGGTGCAGCTCGAATTTATGCCGCCGGATCAGCGGCGCCGACCTGACCGGCGGGGCATGATCCTGATGCTGGTCCTGGCCGCCTTGCTGGTCCTGTCGGGTATGGCGTGGATCGGAAACCATTTCATGGCGCGTCAGGCCGTGTCCGCCCATCTTGATATGGAAATCGAGCGGCTCCGGGCTGAAGCCGATGTTATTTTGAAGAAGGAATCTGAAATCGAGCGCATGGCGGCGCATCTGAAGTATCTGTCCGGACTCCGGCCGGGAAACCGATTTGCCCTGGATGTATTTAGAGAACTTTCTGAACGGATTCCTGAAACTGCGTGGCTTCGCGAGCTTCGGCTGCTCGGCGATGCCGTCACCCTCAGCGGACAGGCGGCCTCGGCCTCGGAATTGATCCCCCTGCTGGAGGAATCCCCGATGTTTAAAGATGTTAAATTTCTGGCCACCATCAGAAAAGACAGGGACGGCAAAGAGGTGTTCCGTATCGGACTTACCCTATCAAAATAATGAGCGAGTTGCATGCTGTCATCATTTGAAATAACAAGGGAACGAAAAATAATTTTGATCGGCGGCGCCGTTTTGCTTTTACTGGCGGCGATATACCGGTTTTATCCTTCGATCGGTCCTTTTTTCACGGGATCCGATGAAATTCATGTCAAGCAGGATATCATCTCGAAATATCGAAATGTTGTGGGCCGCGAACGCCATGTTGACGCGGAACACGCCCGGGTGCAGCGGATGCTTTCCCGGGCCGAGGCCGGACTGCTGGCCGGGGCCACCGAATCTCTTGCAGCGGTGGAGATTCAAAACATTATCAATGCCATCGCCGTTGCCAACAACATCAAGATCGATACCATGCAGGTCATGAAAACCCGGGATGCCGAAGAGGTCGGCTATGCCAGGATTCCCGTCAGGTTTTCCTTTGGTTCCGATATCCTCCAGTTAAAGGAGATACTCCATCGCGTGGAAACCCATGACAAGCTGCTTATCGTCGCGGAAATCAATCTGGGGCTGGCTATCAGGGCGCGATCCGGGGAGATCCGGTCCACAATTACCGTGGAAGGCATCATGAAAAAGAAGGGAGTCACCGGATGACGGCCATGTTCTCCAAAGTATGGATGATCAATATCGTTTTGGCCGTGCTGATTCTTTTCTGCTGGATACGGATATGGGAAGGCCGGGACACGGAAATGGAGATTCCAGCACAAACCATCGCCGTTGAAAAGACCGGTGACGTAAGCAGGCCCGGAACCATAAGCCCGGCCGTTGCGCGGCCCGCATCCTCTCTGGAATACGACGGGATTGTGGAGATGAATCTTTTTTCACCCGATCGGACGTTTATTATTGAAACGGTTGAACCGGAACCCTTGGTGGAAGCCGAAGCCCGCATATCCGGTGAAAAAATTGTGCTCTATGGGATCGTGGTACTTGACGCCGAAAAAAAAGCCTTGATTAACAACCCGATGCGTAAACCCGGGGAACGTGATTTTCTGTGGATCAGGGAAGGCGAACGGCTCAGCAACCTCCGGGTAACTAAAATCAATCCGGACCAGCTTTTGTTAAATGACGGGTCCGTTCAGTATAAAATCGACCTTTATGACCCCGGAAAGGCCCGTTCACAGACATCCCCATCGACGCGAACTCCGGCTCCCCAGCAGCGCAGCGCCGAGCCCCAGGTTATCAGTGCCGATCCATCGCCTTCCCCGGCGGCTCGCACCGGAACGGGCGCCAGAACGAGCGCTCCGGCTCAACCCAAGCAGCCCAAGCCGACAGCGCCTCCGAAGCAGGCGGTATCCGGCGATGATGACGAATATGAAATCATTGATACGCCCTTTGGTGAAATCAGGAGAAAAAAAACAAAATGAAGGCAACCGTTATGAAATTATCCAGACTGTGGATTACCGGCTTTTTTTGTTTCCAGTTGATCGCATGCGCGGCATGGGCCAGCCCGAAAACATCTGAAAACCCCTCCGTAACCGTCCACTCGGGATCTTCGGAAACCCGGCTTGAGGCCGCCGGCGCCGGCGATCCGGCAGCCACCGGTAATGCGGGTGAAGGGGGCGATGTCAATGTGACCGCGCAAGACCCCGCTGCCGGTGACGGGGATCCGATTGGCCCGGATCGGGATTTGAATTCCTTAGAGGAGGATACGCAATCATACGAACCTGTTATTATGGTGATTGACAATGAAGCCGATGCAATCGACGTTTCCCGGTCAGTGGATTCGGATACGGAAAAGGAAGACGACCTCAATGATTCAGGAAATATCGGGACGGTCTCTGAAACATCGGCGGTATCCGACACCAACGGCCTGGTGCTTAACTTTGACAATGCCGACCTGGTGGAAGTGATCCGCACCTTTGCGGAGCTTTTGGAAATCAATTACATGCTGGAGGCGGGCGTGGGCGGAAAAGTCACCATTCACACCGCCGGCAAACTTGACCGGAGCGATCTTTTTCCGGTGTTTTACCAGATTTTACAAACCCATGGGCTGACTGCCGTAAAACAGAACAATATTTACAAAATCATGCCTGCCCGGGATGCCGTCCGTCTGCCCATCCCCTCCCGGACGGGAACCGGCCTTGCGCCCATGTCCCCGGAAAATCAGATGATGGTTCAGATCATTCCGCTTCAATCCATCTCCGCGGGGGAAATGAGCAAGGTCTTAACGCCTTTTATTTCCGCCGACGGCACCATTGTGGCTATAGAAAATGTGAATATTTTGATGGTTGTGGATAAATTTTACAATATTGAAAGGGTGTTGCGCCTGATCGACGTTTTTGACGCGGACATTTTCGATCAGGTGCATTACCGGTTTTATCCATTGGAATATGCCGATGCCGCATCCGTTGCCGAGATTCTGGGAAAAATGCTGGTTTCTTATGGCCCTGCGATTCAGTCCGCAGCCAACCTGATCCCCGTCGAAAGGCTGAACATGCTGCTGGTCATCAGCCGGAAACCAAATATTTTTAATTATATAAATGAATTTATAGAACAATATGATATACCGAGCCTCAGCACGGAACAGGGGATATATGTTTACCCGGTCAGAAACGGGCAGGCGGCTGATATCGCGAGCCTGCTCGGCAGCGTCTTTTCCGGCAAACAGGCGGCCGATTCAAGGGGGAAGCCGACCCCATCCAGCCGGAACCCGTTGAGCCGGTCGACCCCGGATGGGCAGGCAGCCGAACCTGCGGCACCCCAACAGACAATCGGTGTTGAGGTTGCAGTGGGAACCAGCGCGCTGCGGGGGGAGGTGAACATTACGGCCGATGAATACCGCAATTCCCTGATCATCGAAGCCACCCCGGCGGATTACCTAATGATCAAGAAACTGCTGACACAACTGGATGTACTTCCCCGTCAGGTGCTGATCGAGGTTACCATTGCCGAGATTACCTTAGATGACAAAAGCGATATGGGCGTGGAATGGTCTTATGTCAAGGGTGATGCCAGTATGAGCACCAGCCTGCTGAACGCGACGATGGGAAGTGGCGGGCTTCAATACAGTATCGGCAACCCGGACCGATGGAAAGCGACCATGTCGGCCCTGGCAACGAAAAACAAGGTCAATATCCTCTCATCACCGACCATCCTGGCATCCAACAGTAAGTCCGCCAGAATCGATATTTCCACGGAAGTGCCGGTGGCCAGTTCAACCTATAGTTACGGCGCCGACAGGGATGATGTCCTCTCCACCAACATCCAGTACCGGGATACGGGCGTCATGCTCTCGGTGACGCCCCATATCAACGAGATGGGGCTGGTAACCATGGAGATCACCCAGGAAGTCAGCGAGCAGGCCGAAAGCGTCCAGGTGGCAAACCAGAGCTATCCCTCGTTTTTCAAGCGCAGCGCCGACACCACGTTGACCGTCCAGAGCGGACAGACCATCGTCATCGGCGGGCTGATCCGTGAAACCAAATCCAAAGGCTCTTCCGGCATGCCCTGGGTGGTCAGCGTCCCGGTGCTCAATTTTTTATTCGGCAAGACGTCGGACACGTTTTCCAAGACCGAACTGATCATCATGATTTCGCCGTATGTCATCACCCGGCTCGATGATATCGATGCGGTAACTGCCGATTTCAAGCAGAAAGTAGGAAGCCTTTTTGAACACAACGATCGGGACCCCAGATAGCGGAAACGGAGGTGAGCCGCATCGTGAGCGATGGGGGATTGCCCTCGTTGGGCCGGGCGTGTTTTTTCAGGCTCCGGGCCTGTGCCGCCGGCCCTGTGCCGCCGGCCGGAACCGGCCGGCGAATCCATTGCCGGCGTTATGGCGCCTGGTCCGCATGGTATGGATCTTTTTTGTTTTCGCCGTCATTTCGAACCTGTCCCAGGCGGTCGCAATGGACCATCCGGAATCAGGGCATCCCCCCAACGTTGTTATATTCGTATCCAAAAATATCCGGCCCTATGTTGAAGCCGCCGATGGCATGCTCGAGGTCTTTTCCGGGCTTCCGGAAGCCAATGTCCGGAAATTTTTTCTTGATCGCCTCACCGGCAAAGCCGCGGCGGATCAGGCCGCCAGGATATCCGACGATCAAAGCGTGAACCTGGTGGCGGCCATCGGACCTGAGGCCGCGGCTTTTGTATGGGAATCGTTTCCGGATCCTTTTCCCGCCAGGATCTATTCCATTATTCTCAATCCAGAGAAAATTATCGGTTCCCATGCCCTGGCCAACGGTATATCGTTAAATATTTCGCCTGTCGTGCAACTGGGAATGATTCAAAAAGGCCTGCCTTCTCTGCAACAAATCGGCATTATATACGATCCGGACATCAACCAGGATTTTTATGATGCCGCGGCCGATGCCGCCCGACATGCCGGCATCCAACTGGTGCCGGTCACGGTTTCTTCATCTAAGGAAATTCCGGATATTTTGAACCGGGCATTCGAAAAGATCGACGGCATATGGCTGATTCCGGACCGGACGGTAATATCCGAGAGTATCGCCCAGTACATCATCAAAGAGGCGGTGTTGAAAAAGATTCCGGTGATCGGATATAATCAGTTTTTTTATGATTCCGGAGCTGCCCTTGCATTTGTGTTTGACTACCGGGATCTGGGCCGGCAGGCTGCTGATCTGGCCGCTGATCTGGCTTCAGGGGAAACATCGGCGGAGGATCGGGTTCCGGCGTTTCAGGTATGGTTGAATGCCGGGGTCATCCAAAAACTGGGGATCGGGATTCCCGATGCCCTTGAACCGCCCGTGAGGATCGGCCCTTGAAACCACCCGGCATACATGCGCGACTGCTGGTTACGGCGTTTCTGATCATCAGTGTGACGTCCTTTTCCCTGGGCTATATGGGCGTGAAAATGTTTCATGAATTCGTCCGGCAGCGCTTTGATGAACGATTTGCCTTCCTGGCGCGATACCTGGCCCTTAACGCCGAGCTGGGAATTCTTATTGATCAGCGGGTGATGCTGGGGCAACTGGCCGACAACCTGCTTGCCGAGCAGGATGTGGTCCGTGTGGAAATATTTAATCGGTCCGGAGATCGACTGGCCCATGCGGAAAAGCACCTTCCCGGCCCCCTTTCCGAGGTGAGCGTTCCGGTTCGGCTCAAGGCATCAAGCGAGGAGAGTCAGGCTTTCGGATGGGGAGGAATGCCCGCGGCCATCGACGATCGTGATCCGGTCATCGGCGATGTGCGCATTACTTACAGCGCATCCCAGATCCGATCCATGCTGGCAGCCATCACGGTGCGGTTTGTGGTATCCACTGCCGGTTTAACCGCACTCTGCCTGGTGATTTTCTTTTTCATCTCGCGTTCCATGGTGGCGCCGTTGACGCGGTTGTCACAGATTGCCCGAAAAATCGGGGCCGGAGAAGTCTGGCTCCGCACGGCAACCGAAGGCCCCCCGGAAACCCGGGAAGTCTCTATTGCGTTTAACGCCATGCTCGATTCCCTGCAGCGTCACCGGGAGGCAGTGGAAAAAGCCAACCAGGAGATGGCCCGGCAAAACCTGCTGGCGGAAATGGGAAAATTTTCAATGATGATCGCCCATGAAATTAAAAATCCGTTGAGCATCATCAAAAGTTCCTTTGATGTGCTCCGAAAGGACCCGTTTTCTGACGCCAATCCGGTGATTATCGGCTATATTGATGAGGAGATCAGGCGGATCAACAGCCTGATAGAGGATTTTCTCTCCTTTGCCAAACCGTCGAAACCGGCGTTCCGCATCGCCGACGCCAATCAGATGCTCAAAGACTGTCTGGAGCGGTTTATGCGTATGCCGGCCGCGCAAAATATGACGGTGGATGTATTTATTCCTGAAGGGACCTGCCTGTCCTATCTGGATCCGGATCTTTGCCGGCGGGCCGTGGATAATATCTTAAAAAATGCGGCCGAGGCGTGCGGCGAGGAAGGCGCCATCCGGGTGACGGCCCAATGCCTTGAAGAGTGCTGGCAGGTGGAGATTGCCGATGACGGAGAGGGAATCGCCGATGACGCGCTGCGGAAAATATTTGATCCGTTTTTCACCACCCGGGCCAAGGGAACCGGGCTCGGGCTGGCTTATACGGCCCAGGTGATCGGCGCCCACGGCGGGCGGATTGCCGCCGAAAACCGGAAAACCGGCGGGGCCGTATTTATCATTGAAATTCCAAGAGAGCCGAAAATGATTGATTTGCCGGTATCCGGTGAAGTAAAGGAATAACCGTTATGGCCTATATCCTTGTTGTCGACGATGAAGAAAAAATGCAGCATCTGCTGGCCATCATGCTGATCCGCCAGGGCTACAGCGTGGACCGTGCCGGCGACGGGCGGCGGGCCCTGGAGATGGTCAAGTCCCATCCCTATGACATGGTCATCAGCGATATCCGGATGCCCCACCTGGACGGCACCGGGCTTTTATGCGCTATCCGGGACCTTAACATCCCATGCCCGGTGGTGTTCATTACGGCCCACGCTACGGTGGATTCGGCGGTGGAAGCCATGCGCATGGGCGTGGTGGATTACATTACCAAGCCTTTTGAGGAAGAGCGGATTCTGCTCACCGTGGAGCGGACCCTCGGTATTTCCCGCATTATGGCGGAAAATATCGAATTAAAACAAGAGCTTTTTCAGATATCCGGCGGCGGGGAAATCGTCTGTGTTTCCGAGAAGATGAAACAGGTGATGGAAAACGCCCGGCGGGTGGCGGCCTCGGATACGGCGGTGCTGATCACCGGCGAGTCCGGCACGGGCAAGGAAGTGGTGGCCCGTTTCATCCATTCATCTTCTCCCCGGTGCCGCGCCCGTTTCGTTCCGGTCAACTGCGCGGCCATCTCGCCTTCCCTGGTGGAGTCCGAACTGTTCGGCCATGAAAAGGGGGCGTTTACCGGCGCGGACCGCCGGACCAAGGGAAAATTCGAATATGCCGACGGCGGATCGCTTTTTCTTGATGAAATCGGGGACCTGCCCTTGGAAGCCCAGGCCAAGCTGCTGCGGGCCCTGCAGGACAAGAAAATTCAACGGGTGGGCGGAAACGATGAAATTCCTTTAGATGTCCGGATTATCTGCGCCACCAACCAGGACCTGCGCAAGCTGGTGGAAACCGGGCGGTTCCGTCAGGATCTTTATTACCGGATCAATGTGTTTCCCATTGAAACGCCGCCGCTGCGGGACCGTGCCGATGACATCATGCCTTTGGCAATGCATTTTCTTACCCGTCTGGGCGCCGGGCAGGATGCCGCGCTTACCGACGGCGCCGTCCGATCCCTTCATTCGTATCAATGGCCCGGCAATGTCCGGGAGCTGGCCAATGCCATGGAACGCGTGATGATTTTAAATCCCGGAGGGGGAGCGGTCACGGCGGACACGCTTTCGTTTCTGCGAACAGCTCCTGCGTCATCCTGCAATACCGACGGTTTCCGTATACCGGCCGAGGGGATTTCCATAGAGGCTCTTGAAAAGGATCTGGTATGCCAGGCCCTGGAGATGACCGGTAATAACCAGACCGCCGCGGCCCGCCTTCTGGGCCTGACCCGGGCCAAGTTCCGGGTTCTGTTGCGACAGGTGGAAGACACCCCTGAAGGGGTTAAGGATTAAGCATTTATGGCAGCGGCAAAAACCGAAATGCTGAAACGGTTTGTCATACGGTCTTTGATGATATGGGCGGTATGCGTCGTCCTGCCGGGCGCGGCCCGGGCCGATGACCCCGCCGATACCATGCTGATGTTTGTGGGCGAGAATCTGGAGGTGCTTTCCATCGCGTCCCGGCGGGAAGAAAGCGCCCGCCAGGCGCCGGCAGTTGCCCGTGTAATTACCCGGGAGGCCGTCACCGCCGGCGGGGCGTTCACCCTGTCCCAGGCACTGGCCCGGACCCCCGGCTTTTACATGGCCCAAAAGGAATGGGGGACCCGGCCGTATCTGCGGGGGATTCCCGATTCGGTACTGTTTCTTCATGACACGGTGCCCATCATGTCGGATATGACCAAGTCGGTGCATCCCATGGACGAGGAGATGTCTCTGGCATCGGTCAAGCGGATCGAGATCGTCAGGGGGCCCGGATCGGTGCTCTGGGGTCCGGACGCTTTTGCCGGCATCGTCAACGTGGTACCGCTGACCGGAAAAGATATCAGCGGCCTAGAAACCGGGGTCCATTACGGTCTGCCCGGCGATTCCCGCGGCTTTTTTATCAATACCGGCCATGACGCCGGTGCGTGGGATGCCTTTTTGTCGGTGTCCGGCCGTGAGGGCCGGACCGATGACCGGACCGCCAATGTGGTCTCGTTCTGGGCAGACGACGGCCTGCCGGCTGACCCTTCGCTGAGATACGGGTATGCCCGGCCGGAAAGACCCTGGTATATAGAGCTGGTCGGAAATACAAACATCGGGGAAAATATGACCGTTTCCGGCCGATATGCCGATGATGCCCGGCCCTATGTCATGTCCGAGGAAAACAACACCCTGACATGGATCGAGCGCCGCAGCACGCCGGTCAATTATCTCAAGATCGACGGCAGAAAGACGGTTGGCGACAGCACAGCGGTGCGGTTCACCGGGTATTATTCATCCATGGAATCCCAATACCGGGTTATTGACCTTTCGTTTTCGCCACGGGAACAGACCGCTTACGGTGAACTGATCTATGACCGGGATTTTCTTTCGGGCAGGGGGGTGCTGACCACAGGGGCGGCATACCGGAACAAGCGCATCAATAACGCGCCCATCTGGGACAGTTACCTTCCGGACTTTCTGGGGCCCGAAAACACGACCTTTTTACCCGGCATCACGAAACAGGATTACCGGACTGATCTCTGGTCCCTGTTTTCCCAGTACACCCACAAAATCGGCAGGGCCGATGTTTCCGCGGGCATCCGCTATGATGCCCATGACGCGTTTTCCGACGGCCTCAGCTATAACGCCGGGATCGTGTGGACCCCATACTCCCAGTGGGTCTTTAAAGCCCTTTACGGTACCGCCTACCGGACGCCTTTTGCCCGACAGCTCATTGAGGAAGGCAACGCGGAACTGGAAAAGATCAGCACCACCAGTCTGAAAGTCTCATGGCAGCCGGAAAAACGTTACGGGCTGAGCGTGTGCGGATTTTTCAAGCGACTTTCCGATCACATCATGGAAGATCCCTACGCGGGTCTGTCGATTCCCAACAGCCAGAAAATCAGGGGCATTGAAATGGACGGGCATATATTGCCCATCCGCACACTCCGCCTGAGCGCAAACCTGACCCTGCTGGAAAACAGCGGCTCGGATGAAACCTACCGCTACGTGGATTCCGTGTTCATCCGTCCGGACGGGACCATTGAAGAACATTACGCTGAACTCAATTATGCTTATGACATCGGCCCGAAACGGATTTTCAACTTCATGGCCCAGTGGGACCCGGTCGACCGACTGACCCTGTCGGTCCGCGCGGGATATTTTTCATCCATTTCGGTCATCTGCCCGCGCTGCGAGAGCACAGACGCGGTATCCGGCGCCTGGTTGGCGGACATGAAGGCCACCCTCCGGGACGTTGGCATGGCCGGTCTGGACCTTGAGCTTTTTTTGTGGAATATTGCCGACAAGAAGTATCCGCTGCCGGGAACCTACAGCGTCATCGAGGGAGAAGGCTTTTCCGGCATGCTGATGGTTAAGAAACGTTTCTGACCGGGCATCGCAAACCCCATTCCGGACTGTCTTTTGAAAACGGTCCCCATGGCTGGCTAGAACTAGCCACCCGTGGCTGGATTTAACCAGCCGGTCGTCATGGATCGGATACACACCTGCCCATCTCCGCCCCGCCCGCTATTTGTGGTTTTGGCCTGCCCATGTAATTGTTTTAAAAAGCTTTGCAGGACATGGAAATAAAAATATGCGGGTTACACGGCGAAAAAATAAATAAATAAATAAATGGCACCGGTTTTGCATTCTGTTTCAACACAATGAAACCTTTATTCCGACATATTTTTTTAATGATCTGCCTGGTCCTGGCATGGACGGTGGCTTTCCAGGTTCCCGCCTGGGGCGTCGAAGCCGAAGATGCCGCGCCAACCGCAAAATTTGAAGCCGACGCGGAAGCCCAGTTGCTGGTGGATCTGATTAACGCTGCCCGGAAAGACCCCCTGGGAACCGCCGCCACTCTGGGCATGGACCCTGCAAAAATCCTGGCAGATTTTCCGGAACTGGCCGATATCCTGACCAATGGCCTGCCGGAACTGGTATTTGACGAACGACTTTACCGTTCCGCGCAAAAGCATACGGCCGACATGCTGGCCAACAGTTATTATGCCTATGAATCCAGCGATGGTCGGACCCTCTGGCACCGGATGAATGACGAAGGATATGCGGCGATCTTTTCGGGGGAATCCCTTGGCCTGCTTTTTTTCAATAATTTCATCAGTCCGGAGACCGCTGTGGGCCGGATATTTGCCAATATGTACCGGGATGAACTTGATCCTGCCGGTTCCGGCAGCCGGAACATCCTCAATCCCGACGCACAGGACATCGGCGCCAGCATCGGCGGCGGGATCTATAAATTTAACGGCTATACCGGCAATGTCTATCTGGCAACCTGTGATTTCGGTGCAACACCGGAAACTTATGAACTTCAGGTCATCAACCTGATCAACCAGGTCCGGGCCAATCCCGGGCCGGTTCTTGCCGAATTGGGCATCGGCATTAATGAAGCCGATTTTCCCGAACTGGCGGATTTGTTTGCAAAAGGCGGGCTGGCTCCCCTCTGGTTTGATCCGGCGCTTTACCGGGCCGCCGATACGCTGGTGAAAGACATGTTTAAAAACAATCATTTCAATCCCCGGACGGCCGACGGCCGCACCGCCAATATGCGGGCCAGGGAAAACAAGTACCGGTCCGAATGGATCGCTGAAACCCGGATGCGAAACATCACCTGTGATCAGGCCGTATCTCCTTCGGAAACCCTGAGTCGATTTTTCAAGCAAATGGTGACACGCGCCTTTCGGGAAGACCAGAATCAACGGGAACAGCATCTATTCTCAGCAACAGCCGTTGATGCCGGAATACGAATCATGGCCGGGGCCCAGCCGGAAATGGGTTTTATCTGCGGGGACAATCTACATATTCTGGTTGCCGATTTTGCCGCCAGGGATGAATATCCGGATACCGCGCTGACGGGCGTGGTCTATGCGGATCGCAACAGCAACGGCATCTACGATATCGGCGAGGAACTTGCCGGCGTGGGAATCACGATTAAACTCAGCGCCCCCGGAGGCAAAGCAACGCATTTGACCACCGGCCCGGCCGGCGGATACGGGATGCGGCTGGCGCCGGGACGGTATCGGATATCCGTTGATACGGAAGTCGCCGAGTGGGTGCGATGGATCGACGTGGATGCCGCCCGCAGCACATGGCTGTCCGTGGCTCTTCCGTTTAATGAAGACGAAGGCATCATCGCGGAAAACCGTGCGGGAAATGAAGAATGAAATATGGATGCCGCGTGCTTACTCCCTCCAAACTTGCAGATTGGGGTTGACAAACATGCGGATTTGAAGGTAAGTATAAAAAATTTTTTAAATGTGAAAACGCAACCAGCAAACAACGTACAAAAAAAATTAAAGACGGATTTTTCAAGGGAGGTGGTAGCAAGCCGCGTCAATGATGCGAAAAGCTAAAAAAAGGAAAAAAGGAAAAAACTGGCACGGAACTTGAATAAACAATTTTGAACATGAACGGCAGCAAACAAAACAAGTATTAAACGTAAGTCTAAACCAAAAACAAAAAAGTGGAGGAGAAACAAATGAAGAAATTGATCTCAATCATGGCGGCTTGTCTGCTGGTATTCGGTTTTGCCGGCATGGCATCAGGCGCTGACGGCCCCTACTGCGTCCAGTGCGAAGGCGAAGATCCCGGTACCATCGATCGTGGATGTGAAACGTCTCAGCAAACCTGTACTCCTTTTGACTATGAAAATCCTGACGATTACTGCTATACTGAAACAAAAGGATTCCGTCGGGCGTTGTTTGAACTCTGCGACTGCTATCCGGATCTCAAGCTCAACGACACCATTTTCGTTTCCATGGAAATCCTGGTGGACCGCGGCACAGGCACGCCGGTAACCGGCGACAACGGCGTTTACTGGGCTGAAGACGTCAATACTCTTGGTCCGGCTGTGGAGGCCTTCAAAGATCAGGCCGAGGCGTGTAATCCTCTTGTTCAGCAGACCAGCAGTTTCCCCGGATATTACGTGTACAGCGGCACTCGTCTGGTGGAGAGCGGATCCTATGATGATGCCGGCTACCTTGGTCCGATGGAAGAAGACGGTTGTACAGTTCCCGACAACCAGCGTTACACCCGGTTCGAGCCGGATTACGAATGGCTGGAAGCCTATGCAATTGCTACTTACCCCTCCGCCGCTGATCCGATCCAGGAAGCCATCGACGAGCTTCAGTGGGGCTACCGCCTGGCATCCGCCGGCAAAGCCACCCTGTGGATCGATATTCCGGAAATGCGCGTTGATCCGTCCCGCATTCAGAGAGACTGGGGTGTTTACGTGCGCATCTGCATCGACAAGAAAATTGACTCCATCTGCGGTACGGCCGACTGCTGCTGCCTGATCTACATCGGCAGCCTCTGCTGCGAAGAAGACACCTCCGGCTCCGGCGCCATTCTTTTCCCGTACTTCACGGCTGCCAATTCCGGCTGGTGGTCAGGCCTTGCTCTTACCAACCTGAGCGACGCTGACGGTTATGCCACCCTTACCCTTTACGAAGCAGACGGCGACGTCTTTCAGACCGCCACTCCTGTTCTTGTAAAAGCCAACAGCATCGAAGTGTTCAACCACATCAGCCTGTACGCTCTGGATTGGAACGTGGTAAAATCCAGTGCTGCTGGTGTTGCCGGCGACGACCGTTTCTATGTTGAGGCAACCGGCGAATTCCCCATGGCCGGTTTCGGCATGATGGCCAAAGTGTCAACAGGCGAGTCCATGGGTTATCTGGCATATCCCAAGTGGCTGATGCTGACCCAGGGGCTTGTTAGATAAATATTATTAACTACCGGCTAACTGCGGCCCTGTGAATCGGCAATCTTGCCAATATTTTCTAAAGATTGTAAAAACACAGGGCGCAGGGCCACTTACAAAGCAGTTATAAAAACAACAATGCGGGGAAAGAAGATTTCATTCTTTCCCCGCATTGTTTTCCCGGTGTTATGAATTATATTATGGGGACGCTGATCATTATGGCATCACCTGTGATATTACTTGGTGGATAAAAGGGATATGAGATTTTTCCAGTTCATGATCATTATGACCGTCCTTGTTTTAAGCATGGTTTCGGCTTACGCTGCGACGGATAAGCCTTATCAGCCGGCCGGCACCATAACCCTGTTTACGGAATCGCTTGGTTTTCCGGAGCGGCAGCCGGATCAGGCCGGCGTCACCTGGCGGGTTGAGACCGGCCCATGTGACGTCGGCGGACCATGCATCGTCTTTTATCACCCTGCTGTTCCTGATCCGGTTTGTCGTGTTGTTCTTTCCGGCCCTGATTCCGGCCTGGTTCTTTCAGACGGCTCCCGGTTTGCCGGCGCTATACAAGCTGATGGTTTTATGTTTTTTCCCGGTTTTTCCATTCCCTGTGACGTGCTGTCCTTGCCGATTGACCCGGCCGGGGATCCATCCCGGGTGGTTGCCGGTCAGCGGAAAGCCGGGACCACGATCTTTATCGAACGGTTAGAAGTGAATTATTTATCGGTTTCTCCGGAAGAAGCCATGGCTCAGGGCTGGATTCGGGAACCTGCGCAATTGGCGGACGCGTTTATTCTCATCCGTGCTACCAACCAGCGGAATGGGGAGCTGGCCGTTCAGCAACTCTGGAATTTAGCCGAATCCTGGTGGCTGTATGAAGAAACCCCGTATCGCCGTTCCTGGCGTTTGCGATAATCGGGTTAGGGAGCCTTGATTTATAAATGATTGATCGTTATGTCGGGTCATCACCTGTAAAAGCACTGGCCAAGATCATACGTTGCAGCCTTTTTGCAACGGTTTTGTTGCATTTTGTTTTATCGCTGCCCGGATATGCGGCTCAGGCCCATATAACTCCATGGTCCGGATGGTGGTGGCCGAGCATGCACGGCGGCCTGGCCACCGGCGCGGATTACCGGGGACGGCCGGCGCCCCTGGAAAAATACCTGATGCTTACCGAAGGGATTTCCAGCGGACCGCTGATTACCTGGTATCTCCAGCGCTATTATAATCCCAATGCCTTGAGATGGCATGGCCTGTGTCCGTATTTTGCCCGGGCGGCCATTCTGGACGCCTATGAAATCCTGCCGTCGTCTGAAGACAACCTGGTGGTGCGCGTGGGCGATAAAAAAGGACTGCTTACCCTTTGCCATGATTTCGTCATTGCCGAAGTCACGGCCAGCGGCAGTGATCCCGCCAACCTGCATAGTTGGCTTGAGGAATATATCGGCAGCCAGGGAAAGTCCTTTATGGCCGATCTGGGCTCCGGCGGAGAAGTATGGTATTTCCCGGTATATGCTTACGACATACAGGTTGTCAGAACCGGTCCCAATACCCGGTCCGTGACCGCCTATATCTATTATGCCGATGACAATGTGCATCCCGACTACATGGGCACCAAACAAAAAAGCTCCGTTTATACCTATGACCTGATTGTTGATGCCGCCGGCAAGGTTATTGACGGCTACTATACCGGCTTCAGCATCGGCAATTATCCGATCATGTTGTCTTTGCCCATCACCACGGCGCCCCAGTGCCCGTATCTTGATTGCACCGAGGTCCGGCGCATGGCAAAGGCCGCTGATGATTTCTTAGAGACGCCGGCAGACAGTATCGTGTCGATTCTTCCCGGGACGTACAATCTGGTTCTGTTGAACCAGGACAAATACCGCATCGACGGTCTTCCCGGCGATGAGGCACTGGTGGTGGTCAAGAAAGAAGACGGCAGCAAACAGAACATGACCGTCAAAATTGCAGATAATACCGATAACGAAATCACCTCCCATGAACTTTCATCTGAATCGTCCATGATTTACCGGATCTCCATGCAGAGTCCGCCCTATATTATTTCCCTGACCCAGGCGGATTACAGTGATCCCAATATCTACTCCCTGACCTTGGATCTGCGCGGGGCTTGGCGTCAGCCGGCTCCCCACATCCCCAAAGGGGGCCAATGGTCGGGGTTTGCATTGACCAACGCCGGTTTGGAGGCGGCCGAGGACGTGATGCTGGTAACCGGAAAAAGCGACGGCCGGCCCCTGCACACGGTTTTCGGACCTGTGGATCTCGCACCGGGCGAAAAACAGAAATTTTTCTTTGATGAACTGCCGTTGCGGCGGCATGAGATCGGCACTACCACTTCCATCATGCTGGTATCCCGGCATCCCGTGGAGATGCTCAATCTCTTTGCCTTTGATGAGCAGGCCATGGCCGGCTTCGGCGGGTCCCCGCCCAAGGGCGACCGTCTGATCATACCGAATATTTATTATGACGCCATGTCCGGGGAACGGTTCATGCGGGGCATGATCAAAAACGAAAGTTTTTTTATCGCCAATCTGCGCCTCCGGCTTTATTCCGCCGCCGGGCAAATGAGAAATGAGATCACGGAACAGCTTTCAGGCGGCGCCGCCTTGCCCGTCCTGCCGGGGACCAGTCCTTTTTCCCAGGCCCCGGATAACGGCTGGATGGAGATCGTCTCCACTAACGGCAGGTCTTTGTCCGGATACCAGTATGTTGAATACCGGTCCGGCACCCGCGGCACCATTGACACGTTGTTTGCCCTGCCGGCGACATCCGGGCGAAAAATCGTTCCCCATGTTCCGCCCGCTCTGGGCCGATGGGAAACCTGGCTGACGGTGATCAATCCCAATAACAGGAAAAACCGGGTCACTGTTCATCCTGCCCTTGCCGGAACAGATACGCAATGGGACCATGAGATCGAGCTGGCGCCTTATGAAAAAAGGAAAATCGATGTGTCGGGTTTCGGTAAAACCGAAGGAGACCCTCTGTATCGATCCATTCTGCTGGTCACCAGCGAGCATCCCATGGCCGGCCATTACATGTATTCACCGCCCGGCGGCGGGGATGAGGCCATGTATCCGCTGCTTGATGATGCGGCGTTTAAAAATGAGCTGGTTCTGGCCCATCACGCCGATGAGGGCGGCCGCTGGTGGACTGGCGTCGGGTTGTTGAACCCGAATACGTATCCGGTTGAAATATCTTTAAACCCCCATGACGGGACTGGGTCCATGGCAGAATATGCGGCGCAGACACTGACTCTCAACCCGGGCGCTTATGAAGTATTCACGGTGCGCAACCGGTTCGGGGAAGCGGCCGCGGACATCGCCTTTATGACGTTTACCGCAAAAGAACCCCTCGGAGCCCCCATCGGCGGTTTTTACCTTTACGGCAATACCGGAAACCGCACCGTCGGCAACATGAAGTCCCTGGCCGGGGCCAATATGTAATATGCGACAGACAAGAAACATGGCTCAAGCTGCATATAACGAAGCAAATCGGCCTTAAAAATATGTAGACGGTGTTTGTGCCGTCAAAGATTTTTAGAAAACGTAACATGTGAAACCATTGGAGAGACCATGAAAAAAATGTTGAACAGACAGCAGATGTTGTTAATCGGTCTTGTGATCGCGGGATTGTTCTTCCTTCAGGCATGTGCCGGCATGCCCTTTAAATCGCCGGAGGAGGCCTTGCGGCAGCGCGTGGATACGATGATGAATGCAAAGACCGCAGATGATTGGGGAACAGTTTACGATTTAATGGATTCATCGTACCGTAAACGGATGACGAAAGAAAATTTTTTAAAGATAAACCGGGAAATGCGGTTTTCCAACTATCGGTTTGATTCCCTGGAAATTCACCCCTCGGGCGATATGGCCGAGGTAAAGGTTAAATATGATATGAGCGTCAAGGTTTTCGATTTTAAAGATCAGGTGGAAACCCAGCAATGGGTCAGGGAATGGGGTCGGTGGTATTTAAAAGCTGAAAAATCAAAGGATGTAGTCACACCGATGGATTGACCCCCAATCCCGTATCCCGGCATATATTCACAACTGGCCATGATCAATTCCGGATGCGTCGTCATGAAATTTCCGTCCGGCGCATCCGGCCGTCTTTTTGTCCCTTCCCTTATCCCTGTTGCTCCGCATCAAAACAGAATAATTATATAATGACCTGAAAGCTGTGAGCCATTTTTACAATAATATTGTAAAAAAGATGGCTGTTTTCGATCGATTGTGGTATATTTGCCAGCTTGTTAAATAATTGGTATTAACAATGTTTTCGGAATTGATTAATGCTCTGGACGGATGATTTTTTATTTTTGCACTTTCCTAAAACCGCGGGTAAGTCTTTGACTCATGCCCTGGTGCAGACCCTGGGCAGGCCAATGACCTGCGTGGTGTCAAAAGGGCAGGTGCGCGAACTGGCTGATTACAGTCACACGGATTTGACTATTATTGAAGGCTGGGCTCATGAAAACATGAAGGCCGCGGAGAGGCGTCTATTGAAATATGATAAAACGCTGGATGGTTTCAAGGCGATCATCGTAGGTATCCGCAACCCTAATGACCTGATGGTGTCGAATTATTTTTTCATGCGCAAAACATACGAGCATAATCGGGAAAAGGAAAACTTCAGAATCGCCATGGAAAACGATTTTGAAGGATACGCGGAGAAAGTGATGGTTGAACCGATTCAAAACTGGATGACGATCAATGGAAAGCGGCCGGAAAACCTTAGAATCATCCGTTTTGAGCACCTGCAGGATGACTATGATACGCTGGCTGATGAATTCGGGTTTTCCGCCACGGTGGTTCCTCACATTAATTCATCCGAGCATGATCACTACCTGTCTTATTTAACTCCCAAGGCTGAGGAAGCCATTTATAAAAAATTCCAATATCTTTTTATGGAAGGATTTTATGAACGACAAAGCCTGAGTTTTTATTCCCCAACGCCCGAAGATCAGCCCGAAGATCAGGGTGCAACCGGGACCGGCCGCCATTTTTAGTCGCAAGGGGTAGTCAGTTCAAACGTTTTTTTCCGCGCCGACTTGCAACTATAAGGTATCATTGTGCAAAGAGATTACAACAAGATTTTCTGTATAGGATTAAACAAGACCGGGACAACCAGCCTGCATTATGCCCTTCTTTTGCTCGGATTTAAATCATTGCATCATGCCCCCAACAGAGATGCGCCGATGCCGGAACATATTGATCAGGCAAAAAAAATCGTGGCCTCTATCAATGACGCTAAAATAAAAAATGAACCGCTTTTAAAAGGTTATGAAGAATTTGATGCGTTTATCGATATCGGCCCCGTGGCAAAAAATTTTGAGATCCTTGATGATCAATATCCAAACAGTAAATTTATTTATACCTGGAGGGACATGGGCAGCTGGATCGACAGCCGAATCCGGCATGTGGAGCGTAATCGCCAAAATCAAGACAAAGGCCTCTATAATGGAAATTTTTTAGATATCGATGTTGAAAAGTGGAAGTGGGGCAGGATGTTATTTGAAAAGCATGTGAGGAGGTATTTTAAGGATCGGCCCGATGACCTGCTGGAATTTAATATCATATCAGGCGAGGGATGGGAAAAATTATGCCCTTTTCTGGGGTTTCCTGTAAAAGATGAGCCGTTTCCCTGGGAAAATAAAGTGCCATGATCACTTATTTTGTTAAATTGAAATGTTACTAAAACCGGAGGCATTGATGCTCTGGACAGATGATATATTGTTTTTGCATTTACCGAAAACCGCGGGAAAGTCATTGACATTAGCGTTTCTGGAAACGTTGGGAAGACCGCTGACCTGTATCGTGTCACAGGGACAAAAAAATCATATCATACGTCAGATATCGGCAATAGGTTTCGCTCATCATGATGTATATCCAAAATGGATGAAAAGCCTGGAGCTTGAAATCGAAAAGCTGCTGGCCTCATACCGTTGGAAATTTGGTGATTTTTTTGTCAGATTCATATCCCAATGTTTTTTTCGTACCAGTAAAGCAAAATCGTTGGATCGGATCAGAATCATATTTAAGGAATTTTATTTTTTTGAAACACATAATAAAGGCAAGATCTTTACTATCCATAATAAAGCAACGATCAACCCGGACGGATTGACTATTATTGAAGGTCATGGGCATGAAAATTTATTAACGGCACAGGAAATGATAGGAGGGTTTAAAAAGAAACTGGAGGATTTTAAAGCGATCATCGTCGCCATTCGAAATCCCTATGATCTGATGGTATCGAATTATTTTTTTATGCGAAAAACATATCATCAGAATGACTTCAGAGAAAATTTCAAAATTGCTATGGAAAATGATTTTGAAGGGTATGCCTTAAAGGTTGGCTTTGCGCCAATTGAGAACTGGATGACCATAGACGGATGCCGGCCTGAAAATCTCAAAATTATAAGGTTTGAGCATCTGCAGGAAGATTTTGACGCACTATCCCGTGCTTTCGGTTTTGCGTCCGTCCCCTTTCTACATCTTAACGCCTCGACGCATGATCATTATCTGAAATACTTAACCCCCACTGCTGAAGAGGCGATTTACCAGAAATTTAAATATTTGTTTGATGAAGGGTTTTATGAACGGCATACCTTTTCATGACCGGCAATTGCAATTTATGATGGCGGCAATAGCAGGTGTTTTAACCTGATGAATAAACCGGATCGAGTCGATCCATTTGGAATATTAAAATGGTTATAGTGTTTATCGGTTAATTTTTTCCGGAAATCCGAACAACCATTAATCATGGCGGTCATGGCATGCATCCATTCTGGCAGAGTATCACGCAACCTCTTTTTGAGATTTTAAAACCCCGGGAGATCGTGGAGATTGGCGCGGATTACGGGGATAACACCCGTAATCTCCTGGAATGGTGCCGCCGTTCAGGCGCCCGTGCACATGTTATTGACCCCTTTCCCAAGTTTGATCCCGAGAATTTCAAGGCCGAATACGGCGATGCCTTTGTTTTTTATCAAGGGATGAGCCTTGGCGCCCTGCCGCTGATCGGGCGCATGGATGCGGTGCTCATCGACGGCGATCACAACTGGTACACGGTTTATCATGAACTGAAACTGATCGAAAAAGCCTTTATTCCTGATGGGTTGAACCGATCTGATGAGTATGATGGAGGCCTATCCGGCGGGCAGAAACCAGACGAAATGCCGGATAAAACAGATGATCAACATTTCCCTTTAATTTTTATTCATGACGTGGCCTGGCCCTATGCCCGGCGGGACATGTATTATGATCCGGAAACCATCCCCGAAGCCTGGCGCATGGCCTATGCCCGAAAGGGGATTGATCCGGACAGCATCGATCTGGTGGAGGAGGGGGGGCTTAACCCGCACCTTTGCAACGCCCGATATGCTCACAATATCCGTAACGGCGTCCTGACCGCGGTGGAAGATTTCATGCGGGAATCGTCTGTCCCGCTGGGACTGGTCATTATCCCGGTATTTCACGGCCTTGGTGTTTTGTTCCCAAAACAGATGCGGGATTTGCATCCGAAATTCGATTGCTTCATCCAGAATCTGGCCATGCCGGAAATCTGCGGAGAGCTTGTGGGCGGCCTGGAAAAAACCCGTGTCAAACAAGCCATCGCCATTGAAGAGAACCATCGGAAAATCAGGGAGCTGGAAAGCACGCGCAGGCGGGAGACGGAAGCGCACGCGCAGAGCCGCCGAAAATTGGAGCAGACAATAGATGGAAGGGAAAAGGCACTGGCGGCCGCGGAAGAAAAGGCGCGGGCTGATGCGGAGCGTTACAGGGCGCAAATAGAGGAAAGCCGGCTTAAAATACTGGAACTCGAACAGTCCCGACGCGAGGCTCATGAGGCGGCCGAAAAGGAGTTCCTGGAACGCAAGCGTAAAATTAATCATCTTGATCAGCAGGTCCAGGCGCTGGAACAAAAGGTCAGGACCATGGGGCAGTCTGAACAACGCCTGAAAAAGGAAAAGGACCAGCTTTCCCGGTGGATGGCCCAGATCCAGGAGCAGTTTAACGCCCTGATCAATGCCAATCGCTGGATCGTGGGAAACGCCCTTGTCAGCCTGGTTACCCTGTCGGCCCTGCGCAAAAACCGCACCACTGCGGCGGATCATATCCGGCGCATTCTCAATCAATACGAATTTTTCAGGACCTACGAGCAGACCATGGTGCCGGAGTCCCGGCCCGCGGGCGGCGTGCGGCTCCCGGTATCGAAAACATCTTATCCCCGACGGCGCTATAACCTGACCGTGGCGGTGATTGCCTGGGATGTGGGCCACAATCCCCTGGGCCGGGCCTATCTGCTGGCCGAAGCCCTGTCCAGGTATTTCCATGTGTTGCTTTTAGGGCCCATGTTTAAACGATATAATACACGGGTCTGGGCTCCGCTGGCCGATGCCAGGATCACGGTGCTGCCGCTGCCGGGGGATGATTTTCCCGGGTTTCTGCGCACCCTGGAAAAAGTCGCCCCCCGCATTGAGGCCGATATCGTAATTTGCTGCAAGCCCCGTCTTCCTTCTTTACAGATGGGGCTGATGATGAAGGCTTTTTTGAACCGGCCGGTGTTTATCGATATTGACGATTACGAGTTGTCGTTTTTCAAACAGCGGTCCCGGTTGTCTCTTGAAGATATCCGGAAACAGGCATATCCGGATCTCAAGCTTCCCTTTGAAGAGACCTGGACACGATTTGCCGAGGGCCTTATTACCCACGCCGACGGATGGTTCGTGTCCAACCCGGCCCTGGCGGAAAAATTCGGCGGCATCATGGCGCCCCATGCAAGAGATGAAGCCCGGTTTGATCCTTCCTTATACGATCGGCAGGCCCGCCGCGGGGAACTGGGCATTGATCCGGACGACAAAGTCGTCCTTTTTCTCGGAACCCCCCGACCCCACAAAGGGGTGACCGAGGTGCTGGAAGCGGTCAAGGCCTGCAACAATCCCCATTATAAATTGTGCGTCATCGGAACCCCGCCGGATCGGACCTATGACCAGGCCCTGCGATCCAGGGGTGGGAACAGTCTCATCATGCTGCCGGACCAGCCCTTTGACCGGCTTGCCGAAAACCTGGTCATTGCGGATCTGATCTGTCTGATCCAGGACCCGGAAAGCGAGATTTCCAAATATCAACTGCCGGCAAAGGTCATCGACGCCCTGGCCATGGGGATACCGTTGCTGGCTACCGAAACCGGACCGCTGGCCTCCCTGGTCCGGGCCGGCGTGGTGACGCCCGTTACCCAGGACAGCCTGGCCCCATCCATTGACCGCATGCTTTCCGAGGCCGACGCGCACCGGCGCAAACAACTGGAGAAGCGGGACCTGTTTTTAAAGCAATACAGTTACGCGGCCATCGCCGACACCATGCTCGATCCGCTTCTGAGCGCCCTGGAAAAGCCACGGCCCCTTGCCGAAGGCACGCTTGGGTTCACGGAAGTCCAGCGGAGTCTTCCGGAGCAGGAAGCCGGCCCCGGCCAACAGCCTTCCATTAAAAACGGCGCCATCGATATCGTTGTGTTCTGGAAGCAGAACGACACCGGTCTTTACGGCCGCCGCTCCGATATGTTCATCAAGTATCTGGCCCTGCGGGAAGAGATCGGCCGCATCGCCGTATTCGACATGCCCATCAGCATCGAAGCCCTGCGGGGAAAGGCCGCCGGAAACGGCATCAGCCATGACCGCATGATCTTCCGGGAAACCCTGTTGCGCAACTGGGGCGTGCGGGACACGAAAAAGGTCAGTTTTCATACCTTTATCTATGGCAATAGCGGGGCGGATCGCGACAAGCAGATCTGGCAATACCCGGATGAATCCGGATTTGAGGCTTTTGTGGGCAGACGCCTGGAAACATGCGGCATTGACCCCAAGGCATCGGTTTTCTGGTTTTATCCGTATAACCCGCATATCCCCAGGCTGATCCGTTCCCTTAAGCCCCGGGTCAAGGTGGTGGATCTTGTGGACGATCACCGCACCTGGCCGGATCTGTCCGAAATCAAGCGTCTGCAATTGACTCTCCACTATCGGGAAGTGCTCAAATCAGCAGACCTGGTCCTGGCCAACTGTGAAACCGTCAGGGACGCGCTGGAAAAATACCATCCGGATATCCGGCTGGTTCCCAACGGCTGCGAGATCGCGCCGCCGCCTGAAGCCCCGTCGGACGGGACTTTTGGGCGTTTTGCGGCCCTTGGCGGGCCGAAGCTGGTCTATGTGGGCAATCTGGAAAAGGGAAAAATCGATACCGGCCTGATTCAAACCATGGCGGAAAAGCGGCCGGATTGGCAAATCTGTCTGATCGGTTCCAACCATGCCAACCCGGAGATCATGGAACTGGACGCCTGCCCCAACATTCATTTTTTCGGGGTCGTGCCGTATCCCGAGGTCCGGGCATGGATCAGCGCCTGCGACGTCGCCATCCTGCCCCATGTGGATTCGGCCAAGACGCAATCCATGAACCCCTTGAAACTTTATGTCTATTGCTCCCTGGGCGTCCCGGTGGTGGCAACGGATATCCGCAATCTCGATGATCTGCGGTCCCATGTGGCTGTCGCGTCATCTAATGAAGATTTTATCGCCAAGGTGGAAGACGCGCTTTCAAAAGGGAAAAAGGGGATTTCCGGCGATTTGCGCCAATGTCTGGCGGCCAATTCCTGGGACCGGCGGGTGGAGACGGTCATGACGCATCTGAAGGAGATCAAATAAGGCATGCACCGGACTTCCCTTGAAAATATGGCCCGGTTCCGCGAAACCTGGCTGGCCCGCCGGGAAAAGGATCCCCTGGTTATCCTGGATCTGGGAAGCATGGATGTCAACGGTTCCTACCGGGAGATGTTTGACCGGCCCCCCTGGATCTATAAGGGTCTGGATGTGGCCCCTGGAAAAAATGTTGATATTGTTTTGAAAAACACCTACCACTGGCGGGAGATCGGCTCGGGAACCGTTGACGTGCTGATTTCCGGGCAGGCGTTCGAGCACATCGCGTTTTTCTGGATCACCATGCTTGAAATCGCGCGGATTTTAAAACCCGGCGGCATCTGCTGCATCATCGCGCCGTCGTCCGGCCCTGAGCACCGGTATCCCGTGGACTGCTGGCGGTTTTTTGCGGACGGCATGGATGCTCTGGCCCGGTTCGCCCGGCTTAAGGTGCTCGCCATTGAAACACCAACGGCCGGGGCCGCCCCGGCGAATGCGCAAAAAGACATGTGGAAGGATACGGTCCTGGTCTGCCGGAAATACCGGCTCTCTTTTTTTTACGCCCTGCGCCAGCGGTTCTGGCAAAAAATCATGCACTGGGTGCTGACCCGCCGGCTGCCCGTAAAATCGACCTTCAGGGATGACGCATAATCCATGAAAACTTATCTTAATGAACTTTTCAAACGGATGGATCTCATCAAGTACCTGGTGCTGTCGGGTCTGAAATCCCAGCACAAGAACACCTATCTCGGTTTTTTCTGGTGGCTGCTGGATCCTGCTCTGCAGATCGTGATCTATTATTTTGTGGTGGTGGTGGTGTTCCAGCGGGCAAGGGGGGTGAATTACGGCATCTATCTGGCCGTGGGCCTGATCGTTTGGCGGTGGATGGCGTCTTCTGTCACCACGTCGGTTCGCTCCATTATCTCCCAGTCGTCCATCATCACCCAGGTCTACCTGCCCAAGGCCACGTTTCCCCTTTGCACCGTGCTGAGCCAGATGATCAATTTCGGGTTCGGGCTGGTGGTGGTGGCGGCAAGCCTTTTGTTTTTCCAGGTCAAGCCCGGCATGGCCCTGGCCTGGCTGCCTCTGGTCATCAGTGTTCAGTTGCTGCTCATATTGGCCATTGCGCTGATGGTTGCCTACCTGAGCGTGTTCGTCCGGGACATGGAAATGCTGATCCGGCATTTCCTGCGTCTGCTGTTTTATGGCTCCCCGGTTATCTGGTACGCGCACATGATCCCCGATTCCATGGTCTGGCTGATCAATATCAATCCCGTGGCCTGCCTGCTGGGGGCCTACCGGTCCATCATCATGGACAATGCGGCTCCCGACGTTTGGCCCCTGGTGATCATTGCCGGTATTTCAGCGGCAGCGATTCTGGCCCTGGTGGAAGTCTATCATCTTTTTGAACACCGAATCATCAAAGCGCTTTGATTATACGCCCATGCCCCGACTCGCCTTAAACGCAATCTCATCCGCAGCCCCGGCCTCCGGCAATGTTTCTCATGAATCAAGGGAGACTATCATCGCTTTTTCGGGGGTGGGGGTGCATTACCGCATGGGAAGCCGCCGGGAAGCCATGAAAACGCGCGTTATGGATACCCTGCTGGGCCGGCGTGTTACCGATGAGATCTGGGCGCTTCGCGGATTGGACCTGACCGGCGCCAGGGGCGAGATCATCGGGATCATCGGTTCCAACGGCGCGGGGAAAACCACGCTCTGCCGTGTAATTTCGGGCTTGTTGCGGCCCGATGAAGGGAGAGTGCGTATCTCGGGTTCGGTTTCGGCCCTGTTTTCACTGGGCACCGGGTTCCGGCGGGATTTGACCGGCCGGGAAAATATTTTTTTAAACGGCATGATGCTGGGGTTTAAAAAACAAGAGCTGACTTCCATGGCCGAGGAGATTATCGAATTCACCGGGCTCGGCGATTTTATCGACCAGCCGTTGAAGCGTTATTCCAGCGGCATGCGATCCCGCCTTGGATTTTCCATCGGCGCCATGCTGACCCCGGATATTCTTGTTTTAGATGAGGCATTGAGCACCGGGGACCTGGCGTTTTCCGATAAAGCCGGCGGGAAACTCAAGGAACTGATCGCCAGATCCAAGCTGGTGGTGGTGGTGACGCATAATCTCGATTTTGTGGAAAAATACTGCAGCCGGGCCATATGGATGGAACAGGGGGGTATCCGCGATCATGGCGCGCCCGAAGACATCACCGCCCGATACCTTGACCATCATGGCGTATGGCCCAAAAAGCGGCGATTGATCCAGTTGCCCGCCACCCCGGCTTTTGTCGGTGGAGTTCAAGTGGCCAGGATAGAAAGGCTCGGCATCCGTTATCCCCTTGACAATACCGCCTCCGATGGGCCGGAAGGCGCCGTGAGTTATCCGCCGGCGGGAAGGTTTCGGAAAAAAGAATTCTGGGCGTTGGAAGATGTCGATTTTACGCTCATGGAAGGGGATATTCTGGGGATTATCGGATCCAACGCGGCCGGTAAAACCACGCTTTGCCGGGCGCTGTGCGGAATTTTAAGGCCGGATGCCGGCCACGTCAGTGTCAGCGGCCGGGTCACCGCGCTGCTGACCTTTGGCGCCGGATTTCAGATCGAGCTTTCCGGAAAGGATAATATTTATTTAAACGGCCTGATGCTGGGCCTGACCCGCGGGCAGATCGACGGGCTGTATGCCGAAATTGTCGATTTTTCAGGGATTTCTCCAAAATTCATCCACCAGCCCGTCAAACATTATTCCGCCGGCATGCGGGCGCGTCTTGGCTTCAGCATCGTATCGATTATCAAGCCGGACGTGTTTATCGTGGACGAGGCGTTAAATGCCGGGGATGCGGCCTTTTATGAAAAAGCCGGGACCAGGATCCAGGAATTGATTAAGGAAGCAAAGGCCGCGGTGATCGTCAGCCATAATATAAAGTTTATTGAAAAAATCTGTACAAGGGCGATAGTGCTGCACAAGGGAAGGGTCATGTTCGACGGCCCACCGGAGGCCGCCGTATCCATATACCGGGATCGGGCGGGCGACAGTGAGTTGTTTCCGGCCGGCCGCGCTCGGTTTTGACCCTTATTTCCAACAGGCCGTCGGCTGTTTGTAACCGGCCCCGGTTATTTTTGACCGGCTGTTCCGGCAGATCAATGGATAGTAAGAAAAACAACATGGCATCCATGAAATCGGGTTACGCGGGGGCGCGTTTGCGCCACATCATCGGCCGGTTCGGGCGGGAATGGGTTTTCCGGGCATTTGGGCCCAAAGGGGATGATCTTATCAACCGAATCCTGCTGCGATATTATCTGTGGAGATATCCGGGCTTTAATGCAGGCAATGGCGACAACGTCATTCCGGGGTCATTTCCGGAATCTTCGGGGGTGCCAAAAAAAAATTGCGGGAAAGACGGTGATCCCGGAATCACCGTGGTTATTCCGGTTTATAATGCTTATGACGCGGTGCAGGATTGCCTGGAAAGCGTCATCCGGTGGACCGCCGTCCCTTACCGGCTGCTGATCATCGACGATGCCAGCACGGATCCGCGTATTCGTTTTCTGCTGATGTCATTTGCCGGGGAGACGGCCCATGCCCGCGTGGTCTTTAATGATCAAAACCGCGGATATACCGCCACCATCAACAACGGTTGTAAAATGGCGGGATGCGATGACGTGGTGCTGCTCAACAGCGACACACGGGTGACCGAGGGGTGGCTGACAAAAATGGCGGCCTGCGCGAAAAGCAATCCCCGGATCGCCACGGTGACGCCCCTGTCGAATGCCGCCGGGGTTTTTTCGGTACCGGTACGGAATCGGGTCAATCCAATACCCGAGGGTTTGTCCGTTGATGATATGGGCCGGCTGGTGGAACAACTGTCGCCGGGCCTGAGACCCAGGGTGCCCACCGGCAATGGTTTCTGCATGTATTTGAGCCGGGCCGCCTTGGATGTTGTGGGTGACTTTGATGCGGCAAGTTTCCCTAGAGGCTACGGCGAAGAAAATGATTTCTGCATGCGGGCGTCGCAAAAAGGGTTTATTCATGTGATCGATGATGCCACATTTATTTATCATCAGCGTTCCGGGTCCGGCTCCGCCGTAAAAGCGGCCGTGCTGCCGGAATGCATGGCGCGATTGCACCGTATGCATCCGCAATACCGGATCCGGGTCCTGCAATGGCTAGTTGATGATCCTATGGATGATTTTCGTCGCCGGCTACAAAACGCCCTGGAGCGATATCAGAGAAGGAAAAATGATTAACGATTCCGGCATGACGGGCCATGGGATTGCCAAACACTGGCATATATATTGCTATATTTTACTAACGGCGGCATGGCGCGCCGGCATAAAGGCCGATTAACGAATGCGCGTTTTGTTTAATTCATACAATACCCTGGGCGCCGGCCCCGCGCATGTGACCAGATTCATGCTTACCGCGCTTTCCCGAAAAAAAGCGGGAACGCAATCGATGGTGATCGTGCCGGGAATCGACCTGTTTGCCGATTGCAAAAGCACGGTTTACCTTAAGATCCTTCGGCTGCCGGTGTTTGCGGGGGGTGTTCGCTATCTTTTCAGGGGCGTCTATGATTTGTTCATATTGCCTTTGTTATCGCTGTTTTTTAATGCATCCGCGGTGATTGTGCTTGCAAATTATGCGCCCATGCCCGTAAAAGGTAAAAAGATCGTTTTCATGCGGCATCCGTTTTTAATCGATGATCGCCATGAATTGCAAACCGGGTTGCGGGACCGGTTCATGGAGAAAATCCGGAAAATCGTTTTTAAGATGACCCTCCGTTCAACCCACGGGGTCATTGTACAGAGTCATTATATGAAGCAGATGCTGTTAAAACATTACGGCAGGATCAAAACGGAAATTCACGTTCTTCCGAATCCGGTCAGCAATCTGATCGATACCGGATGCGGGGCCGCAAAGGTTCAAAACCCGTTTTCACATGATCGTGCCGTGCTGTACGTGAGCCGTTATTATCCCCATAAGCAGCATGTTTTCCTGGTGCGGCTGGCCGATCAATACCGAAAAGAACTGCGGCGGCAAAACATCAGATTTTTCATTACCATTGATCCGGTTGTCTCCGGCACCGGAGCCCTCCGGCTGTTAGACGCGATCCGGGAGAAAGGTATCGACGACATCATCTGCAACCTTGGAGAGTTGCCCAATGCGGATCTGGCCGCGTATTACCGGTCGGCCCGCTGTCTTTTTTTCCCGTCCGCCGCGGAAACATTCGG
The DNA here is from genome assembly GCA_003597945.1 of Desulfobacteraceae bacterium. Classification (GTDB taxonomy): domain Bacteria; phylum Desulfobacterota; class Desulfobacteria; order Desulfobacterales; family Desulfosalsimonadaceae; genus SURF-33. The sequence goes on from QZJS01000137.1 coordinate 46,762, forward strand.
CAATCCCTTAATTGAGGCCATGGCCTTCGGCCTTCCCATCATTGTCCCGGATCTTCCTTATGCCAGATCGGTCTGCGGCGATGCCGGCATGTATTTCAAAAACGGCGATCCGGGCGACGCCTATGATAAACTGTCAGCATTGATGGCCGATAAATCCGTTTATGATGCGTATTCCCAAAAAAGTGGAAAAAGGTTTTCAGCTTTTCCGACTACGGATCAATGGGTCGATCGGTTGTTGGAGATCGCGGCATGAATTTTCGCGCGGCAAACGGCGCCGGAATCAAATTGAAGCATGTCGATATCATCATCGTCAATTACAACAGCACGCGTTATGTGCTCAAATGTCTGGAATCGATTCAACATCACTTGCAAAAGGAAATCAAAGCCGATATTCATGTGATCGACAATGCTTCTGCGGAAAATGCCGATATCATCAAAAAGGCGTTTCCAGGGGTGATGGTGCATAAAAACAGGACCAATGTGGGTTTTGCCCGGGCGGTGAATCAGTGCATGGCCGAAACCGCTGCGCCTTATATCCTGATTCTTAATCCCGATACCATTGTGGGCAAAGGTTTTTTCGAGCGTATGCTGGCGTTTATGTCGGAAAATCCGCATGTGGCCGTGGCGGGACCGCGGATCATGGAGACAAACGGCATGGTTCAGGGATCGGCCAGGGCCTTTCCCACGCTTCTGACGGCCATGTTCGGCCGGAATACGTTGTTTTCGCGCCTTTTCCCGGACAATCCGGTCACGGCCCGAAATGTGCTGACCGGATGCGGCGACATGCAAAATCCCAGACCCGTGGACTGGGTATCCGGGGCCTGTATGCTGGTCCGGCGAAGGGCCGTTTGCGAAGTCGGGATGTTTGACGACGGGTTTTTCATGTACTGGGAGGACGCGGACTGGTGCAAACGCATGTCCATGAAGGGATGGCGGATCGTCTATTTCCCCGAAGCCTTCATTGTCCATCATGTCGGCGGCAGTTGCGGCAACGGTGATGCGCGCCCGCTGATGGCGTTTCATAAAAGCGCGTATCGTTATTTTTGCAAGCATTCGCCCTATGGTGATAACGGTTTTATTAAAGCCCTGGTTTTCGGCTCATTAAGCCTGCGTTTTTGCGCGGTGCTGGTCGGCCGGCATCTTTTTAAGCGCAGGTAAAAAAGATGCGCGTTGCCCAGTTGCACGACGGACTCAGGCGTTGTCCGGCCAGAGCACATCGTGGATGAGACTTGCGGCAATGCGTGCAAATAAAAACGGCATAATGCACATCGGATTTTAATGATGAAAATACTGATAACAGGCGGCGCGGGATTTATTGGTTCCCATCTGGTGGACCGTTTGGTGGAAAACGGAGATGATGTGACCGTGGTGGACGATCTGAGTACCGGCAGCATGAAGAATATCCGGCATATTCAGCGTCGGGCCGGGTTTCGGCTGGTGGTCGATACCATACTCAATGAACCCCTTATGAAAGAGCTGGTGGCCCAATGCGATCAGGTTTATCATCTGGCCGCGGCGGTGGGCGTCAAGCTCATCATGAACCGGCCGGTGGAGACCCTTGAAACCAATGTCAAGGGCACCGAGATGGTCCTGGGCACGGCCAACAAATATAAAAAAAAGGTACTGATCGCATCCACCAGCGAGGTGTACGGTAAAATCATGAACGGCGACAATTCCAGGCCTCTGGTGGAAGATGCGGATCGTCTTATGGGTGCCACCACCAAGCGGCGCTGGGCCTATGCCTGTTCAAAGGCGTTTGATGAATTTTTAGCCCTTGCCTATTTTGAGGAAAAAAAGCTGCCGGTGATCATCACCCGGCTGTTTAACACCGTGGGCCCGCGTCAGACCGGCCAGTACGGGATGGTGCTCCCCAATTTTGTTCAAAAGGCCTTAATCGGAAAGCCTATTATCATTTACGGGGACGGCAAACAGTCGCGCAGTTTCACCCATGTCGCCGACGTGGTGGAATCAATGGTCAAGCTCATGAATACGCCCGAAGCCGTGGGGCAGGTAATTAACGTCGGCAATGAGCAGGAAATCAGCATCATCGAACTGGCGCACATGGTGCGGGATATGACGGGAAGCGAATCCGAGATCGAATTTCTGACATATGACCGGGCCTACGGTCCCGGATTTGAAGACATGCAGCGGCGTTCCCCGGATACGACCCGGCTTAAAACCCTGATCGGTTTTACCCCGCGGCATGATCTGAAATCGATTGTCCAGAGTGTTATCGATTATTATCTCTAAGGCGGCCAAGCCGCTTTTTAAAATTGTCGAACATTTTCTAAGTCGCTAAAGCATGCCGCACTTCTACAGTTTTATCATCACGTTTGCCGTCGCCTTTCTGCTGGCCGTTATCCTGACCCCTTTTATCCGCGCCGTAGCGGTGAAAAAAGGTTATGTGGCGCATCCACGGGAAGACCGCTGGCACCAGAAGCCAACCGGCCTTCTGGGCGGTATCGGCATCTTTATCAGTCTGATGGCCGCATGGCAGGTGGGCGGACTGGTTTCCGGGCGATACGCGGAGTTCATCTACCTGCTGACGCCGGTGGCCCTTGGCGGAGCGGTCATATTCCTCCTCGGGCTCATTGATGATATTTTAGACATCAACCCGCATTACAAGCTGATCGGCCAGGTGGTGGCGGCATCGGTGATGGTGTTTCTGGGTGTCCAGGTCAACTGGTTCGCATCGGAAACCGTCAATCTGCTGATCAGCATCGTCTGGATCGTCGGGATCACCAATGCCTTTAACCTGCTTGATAACATGGACGGGCTTTCCGCCGGTGTCGCCTGCATCTCGGGTGTGTTCCTGTTTTTCTGGCTGCCCATCATGTCGGGTGATTCAGCGCTGGTGACCTCGATACAGTTGATGTTGGCGGCCTATATCGGCAGTCTGCTGGGCTTTCTGATCTACAATTTCAATCCGGCGTCTATTTTCATGGGGGATGCCGGGAGCCTGCTGATCGGTTTTGTCCTTGCCTGTCTGGCCGTTTTTGCCGAACCATCGGCAGCAGCGGGTGATACCCTGTATCATCAATTGTCGATTATCGCCATCCCCTGTTTGATTCTGTTTGTCCCCATCGTGGATACCGCCTTTGTCAGTTTTATGCGCAAAAAATTCTCCCGTTCCGTTTTCCAGGGGGGCCGGGATCATTCATCTCATCGGATGGTGGCCATCGGGTTATCCGAGCGCAAAGCGGTTATGGTGCTTTATGCCTTTGCGGCGGCTTCCGGCCTGCTCGCCCTGTTGATTTATCCCCTTGACATGGGGACCGGCCTGGTGGTCATCGCCCTGTTTTTAATTATTGTTCTGCTGTTCTGGATCTATCTGGCCAATGTCGAAGTTTATGAACAGCAGGCCGTGGTTACGGACGCTGTCGGCCGGTTTATCCCGGTTCTGATGAAGGCGGGTTACGGAAGAATGCTTTTTTCCATTCTGCTGGATCTGGTCCTGATCACAGTGGCCTATTATGCCGCTTATCTGTTGCGATTTGAATGGAAGATTGGGGCTAATTTTAATTTTTTCCTTAAATCACTTCCCATCATCATTGCCTGCCAGATATTCACGTTTTACATTTTCGGCGTTTACCAGAGACTCTGGCGAGGTTCCCGGCTGGGAGACGTGGCCGTGTATGTCAAGGCGGTCACCACCGGAACGGTACTGACCATGCTGGTGATTCTGTTTATTTACCGGTTCCAGAGTTTTTCGCGAGCGGTCTTCGTCATTTACTGGGGCTTGATGCTGATTTTTATTTCTTTTTCACGGTTTTTTTTCCGGATACTCGATGAATGGGTCATCAGGGAAAACCGCGGGGGCAAGCCGGTCCTGATTTACGGCGCCGGCGTCGGCGGGCAGATGGTGGTCCGGGAGATCGAGACCAGCAATGGATGCGGACGCCACCTGGTCGGGTTCATTGACGATGATCCAATAAAAAAGGGAAAAAAAATAGATGGTTATCCTGTTTTTGGCGGGGTGGAGCGATTGGAGCATATCATCGCTAAATATGATATCAGGGAAATCATCGTCTCGTTTAAACGAAACGGTCCGGAAAAAAAGAAGGAGGTCGAGGGGATCTGCGCGCGCATGGACCTTGATGTGACGGTCAGCCGGATGCGGCTGATCATCGGTGCCTGATATTATTGCGCCTGGGAGATCAGTTTGTTGTAGTATTCGATTTCATCCCGCAGTGCCGTATCCTCTTCCTTGAAGCCTTTGATTCTTTCATTAAGACGGATGACATTTTCATTGTATTTCTGTATGCTTGTTTTATCGCGTACCCTGGTCCGTTCCGCCTCAAGCGCTTTTTTTTCGGCCAGCAGTAAATGAAAGGTTTTGTCGAGTGCTGCTTTTTGGTCCAGCAGGCTTTTTCGCTTTTCCATCAGTATGACGATATCGGCGTCAGGCGCCTCCGGCGTTGTATCCGGAACCAGGTGCGCCGTTTCCACGGGAGCAGGCTTCAGGAAAGTTTCTTCTGCCGCCGCTTTTGTTTCATCAGTAAACGGTTCGGGCTTTGGCAGGGTCGAGGGCTCTCGTGCGGGTTCGCGCGCGGCGGTAACGACGGCTGGTTCTTTCTTCCGTGGTTTTTCAGCCTCCGTAATGGGCATAACGGGTGAGGCTGGCGTCTTTGTTTCGACGACAGGTTTCTCGGGGACAGGGGTCGTTACGACAATTTTTTTTGCAACGGGTTCCGGCTTTGGTTTTTCAACGGCAATGACCGGTTCTTTAGGTTTCGGTGTTATGATTTCGGGTTTAGCCACCGGGGCTGCAGTGGAAGGCCCGGGTTCGGGCGCTTTGACGGTCCTGGCAGGGGGTTCCGGGATGGGTTTTTCAGCCAC
>QZJS01000083.1 GCA_003597945.1 Desulfobacteraceae bacterium
CTGACCACCACGGCCGTCAAGAATGACGACGGCACCTACTCCATTACCGGCGCCAAGATTTTTATCTCCGGCGGCGATCATGATCTCTGCGATAATATCATTCATCCGGTCCTGGCCCGCATCGAAGGCGCGCCCGCCGGCACCAAGGGGATTTCCCTGTTCCTGGTACCCAAGTTCCGGGTCAATGCCGACGGCAGCCTGGGCGAGTTTAATGACGTGGTCTGTACCGGCATTGAAGAAAAAATGGGAATTCACGGCAACTGCACCTGCTCGTTGACCCTGGGCGGCAAAGGCCAGTGCATCGGCACCCTGCTGGGGGAAGAAAACAAGGGCATGCGCGCCATGTTCCTGATGATGAACGAAGCCCGCCTGCTGGTCGGACTCCAGGGCTACACCTGCGCATCATCCGCCTATCTGTACGCGGTAAATTATGCAAAGGAGCGGATTCAGGGGAAAAACCTGCTTCAGTTCATGGATCCCAACGCCCCGGGCGTGACCATTATCAATCATCCCGATGTCCGGCGGATGCTGCTCAACATGAAGGCCTACGTGGACGGCATGCGCAGCCTGCTTTATTTTGTCGCCTATTGCGAAGACCGGGCCCTGACCACCGACGATGAGGCGGAAAAGGAAAAGTGGCACGGACTCATTGAAGTGTTGACGCCCATTGCCAAGGGGTATGTGACCGACCGGTCCTTTGACGTCTGCAGCCAGGCCATGCAGGTTTACGGCGGCTACGGCTACATCAAGGAATATCCCGTGGAACAGCTTCTCCGGGATTGCCGGATCACCATGATCTATGAAGGCACCAACGGCATCCAGGCCATGGACCTGCTGGGCCGTAAACTGGGCATGAAAAAAGGCAAGCCCATCATGGATCTGTTCGGTGAGATTCAGAAAACCGTGGCGTCGGCCAAACAGAAACCCGAACTGGCCGAGCTGGCCGGTGGGGTGGAAAAAGCCCTCAACAAGCTGGGTGAAGTCGGCATGCACATGGGTCAGACCGCCATGTCGGACAAAGTGCTTACCGCTTTTGCCAACGCCTATCCGTTCATGGAAGTGGCCGGCGACGTGGTCATGGCGTGGATGCTGCTCTGGCGCTCCGATATCGCCGCCGCCAAGCTGGCGGGAAATGGCAAAGATGCCGCCTTCTACAAGGGGCAGATCAAGGCATTGGATTATTTTGTCAACAGCGTGCTTCCCACCACCCAGGGCAAAATGAGAGCCATCCTGGGGGCCAGCGACGCCGTTGCGACCATTGAAGACGCCTCTTTCGGCGGTTGATCCGCGACAAGCAGGGTATCAACCTGCTTTCCGGTAGATGACAGATACCGGCGAGGCGACGTCCGGCAAAATCGCGGGCGTCGTCTCGCCGCATCGATAATACCGGGCGCTTTTGATCGTTTGGATAAACGGATTTTGTTAACGGGAGAAATAGAAGGGTTGCCTGAACACAATCCTTCTTCATAAATGAATACTCATTCATTTGATGGATAAAACGAATATCATCTGAATAAAACATGCCCCTGGCAACGCCGCCTTGACGCCGGCAACACGGAAGGGCAATTCAGGCTCCCGGAGCAACAGAATTCACGGACAGATATTTAAAACCAAAAGGATAAACAAGAATGGGAACCTTTCTGCTTTCAGTTTTTGCGTTGCTGGTGCCCGTGGCAGGCATTGCCTTATTCGTCTATATTGTTGCCAGACGATTGGCGCCCCTGTTCCGGGCGGCCCCTGATTTTCGATTCGATAATATCGGCAAGCGGCTTTTCGGGCTTTATGAATATCCCCATCACCGCATGCCCCGGCCAGGATACGAACTTTCCGGGTATATCCACATCACCACCATCATCTGCCTGGGTGTGCTGTCCCTGCAGGTAATCACTCTCCTGCTCCAGGGCATTTCTCCCTCATTCAGCCTGCCCTTCCTCGACAAGGGTCTCATTGCCGACGGGTACCGGATGATCTCGGATCTGGCGCTCACAGTTCTGCTGGGCGCGACCCTGCTGGCCCTTTACCGACGGGTGGTATTAAAACCGGAAAGATATGATGTCCCCGAACGTTACGGCAAAAACAAAACCTTTCCGGATGCGGTGCTTTCTTTGGGGTTGCTTGCGGGTCTGGCTGTTTTGGATATCGTCTATATTGCTTCCGGATGGCGCGTGGACGTGTATGCCGGCGCGGATACCCATATCTTGATCCCGTTTACCGGCACATGGATAACCGCTTCGGTTTTTAGTCTTTTTTCACCAACGGCCAACCAGGTCGTTCATGTCCTTTCTTTTATGCTGTTGATCGTCCTGATTTTCGGTTTTGTCTGCTACCTGCCCTTCGGCCGGTTCTTCCACCTGGTCACCGGACCGCCCAACGTGTTTTTCAAAAAAATCAAAAAAGGCTCGGTCAAACCGGTGAAATGGGGAATCACAGACGACAAGCTGGACGAATTGGAATCCTTTGGCGTGAAAAAATTCGAGGATTTCACCTGGAAGCATATGCTCGACTTTTATACCTGCACGGATTGCGGGCGATGCTCGGACAACTGCCCGGCCACCACCGTCGGCCGCCCGCTCTCTCCCCGTTTTATTTCCATCAAGGGTCGGAATTACGCATTTTCCCATTACCCGCTGAAAGGGTCGTTCATCCAGAATGAACCCCTGATGGGCGATGTTTTCCACGATGATGAAATCTGGTCCTGTACCACCTGCGGGGCGTGCGAGGAAGAATGTCCGGTGACCATCGAATACATCGATAAAATCGTTGATCTCCGGCGCGGCATGGTGGATGACGGTAATGTACCCCAGTCCCTGCAAAAGCCGCTGAGCGCCATTGAAAAACGCGGCAACCCCTGGGGCAAAATGGAGAAAAAACGCGGCGAGTGGACAAAGGACCTGCCCGAAGACTGCAGCGTGAAGCTGTTCGAGGCTGGCGATACGGCCGAAACCCTCTATTTTGTGGACAGTATCACGTCCTATGACGACCGCATGATCAGCATCGCCAAGGCAACGGCGAAACTGCTGTGTGCCGGCGGCGCGGATTTCGGAATCCTCGGCAAGGACGAAAAGGATTCCGGAAACGAGGTCCGGCGGTTCGGTGAGGAGATGCTTTTCCAGGATCTTAAGAACCACAACACTGAGATGATCCTGGAATCCGGCGTCAAACAGATCGTAACCGCCGACCCGCATGCCCTTAATACCCTAAAAAACGACTATGCCGGCCTGCCGCCCGTGGAACACATCAGTCAGTTCCTGGCCCGCAAGATCAAAAACGGCGACATCAGCTTAAAATCGGTGGAAAAACCAGAAGCCGTCTATACTTATCACGATCCCTGCTATCTGGGCCGTCACAATGAAATCTATGACGCCCCCCGGGATGTGCTGGACGCCATCCCTGGCCTGCGCCGGGTGGAAATGGCAAAATCGAGGGATCGTTCTTTCTGCTGCAGCGGCGGCGGATTGATGCTGTTTTATGAACCCGAGGAAGAAGAACGCATGGGCGTACTGAGGGTCAAAATGGCGGCCGAGGCCGGGGCCACGGTAATGGTAACCGCCTGCCCCTTCTGCCTGGTCAACATGGAAGACGCCATCAAGATCGCCGGCCTGGAAGGCAAGCTGGAAGCTATTGATCTGGCGGAGCTTGTTGAACGGCATTTGGACAAATAGGCGTTGATTATATTTTTGGGATAGCGGTTGCGCGAGATGGCAATCACACCGGATAATTTGTGACCATTAATTCAACTGGGAGGCAAAAATGGAAATTTTGGTATGTGTCAAAAGAGTTCCCGATACGGCTGAGAATGAAATATCAGTCAGCAGCGCCGGCAACGATATCGAGCGCGGCGATCTGGTCTATTCGGTCAACGAATGGGATAATTACGCTGTTGAAGAAGCGATCCAGATCGTGGATCGGGTGGGCGGCAATGTAACCGTTGTGGCCGTAGGCGACGACGAATCCGAGGAAATACTGCGCCGGGAAATGGCCATGGGCGCCAATGACGGCCTGCTGCTCAAGGACGGCGCCTTTGACGGATCCGACGGAAAAGGGACCGCGTCCATATTGAAGGCTGCCGTGGGAAAAGGGAAATATGACCTGATCCTCACCGGCGCCCAGGCGGAAGCCGGCGCGGCCCAGGTCGGCGGCATGCTCGCGGCCATGCTCGACTATCCGTATGCATCGCTGGTCAACAAAGTCGAAGTCATTGACGACAAGAAACTCAAGGTCGGCCGGGAAATCGAGGGCGGCAACCAGGAAATCAACGAGATCGAACTGCCTTGCGTGCTGTCCATTCAGACCGGCATCAATGAGCCCCGCTACGTAGGCATCCGGGGCATCCGGAAGGTTGCTTCCGTGGAAATCCCCGTCATGGGCGCCTCTGATCTGGGACTCGGCGCGGACAGCGTCGGCGCGGCAGGGGCAAAGGTCAAGCGGGTCGATTATTTTGTTCCGGAAATGGGTGCGGGCGCCGAAATGCTGGAAGGCAGCACCGAAGAGATCATTGACAAGCTGGTTGAACTCTTAAAGGCCAAAGGAGGGCTCAAATAATGGCGCAAGTATTCGCATATATCACACACAAGGGCGGCGCAGCCGATGATTCGGCTCTGGAACTGGCGGCTGCGGCCAAAAAACTGGGCGCCGATGCCGTAACGGCAGTGGTTACCGGAACCGGCGGCGAACTTGACGCCGTCTGCAAGGACATGGCTGCTTCCTACAAAGAAGTCTGGAAAATCGACAATGCGGCCATGGCCTATCCCAATGCCGAAGTGGTGCGCAAGGCTTTGGTTAATGTATTGCCGGGCGATTGCCTGCTGCTGCTTCCCCATGACACCTTCGGCATCGACCTGGGACCCGGTCTTTCCATTAAAATGAATTCGGCCTATGTATCCGATGTCGTCGCTATCGACGGCCTTGAAGGCGCCACCCTTAAAGTCGTGCGGCAGGAATTCGGCGGCGCGGCCAGCACCCACATGACCGTGGACACGGGTGCCGGCGCTGTTGTCACCCTTCGGCCGGGTTCTTTCGCGGCGGATGAAAGCAAGTCCGCGGGCGGCCAGGTGGTGGATAAATCCGGTGACGCCGGCGATCTGACGGCCAAACGCAAATATCTTGAAACCGTTGCCGCCGAAGTCGGCGATGTGGACATCACCAAGTCCGACGTGCTGGTTTCCGTGGGACGCGGCATCGAGGATCAGGACAACCTCCAGATCGTTTTCGACCTGGCCGAAGCCATGAAAGCCGATGTCTCCTGCTCACGGCCCATCGTGGACGCCAAATGGCTGGAAAAATCGCGACAGGTGGGCACCTCCGGCCTGACCGTCAAACCCAAGGTCTACATGGCCATGGGGATCAGCGGCGCATTCCAGCATGTGGGCGGCATCAAAGGCAATCCTTTTATCATCGCCATCAATAAGAATCCCAAGGCCCCCATCTTCCAGGTGGCCGACGTGGGAATCGAAGCCAATATCCTGGAATTCATCCCCGAGCTGACGGAAAAAATCAAGAGTCTATAGTTTTTCATTTTTCATAATCCTCCAAAACAGCAAAACCCCGGCATCGATGATCTCGATGCCGGGGTTTTGCTCTTCAGGTCTGATTCTGATTAAGTGCCTTCCTGCCAGGAATCCAAATAGTGCCGCTGTTCAGGGGTGAGCGTATCGATTTCAATTCCCATGGCTGTAAGTTGCAGAATGGCAATATCATTATCGATTTCCGGCGGAAGCTGGATTACGACCGGGGCCATTTTCCCCTTGTTTTTCACGCCGTATTCGCAGGCCAGGGCCTGGCCGCAGAACGAGGTGGACATGACCTCGCTGGGATGACCTTCGGCGGCCGCCAGATTAACCAGCCTTCCCTGTCCCAGCACAAAAATTTTCTTGCCGTCCAGGATATATTCCTCCATGAAAGGCCGCACCTGTTTGTAACCATTGGCAGCCTTGCGCAGGGCATTGAGCTGGATTTCAATGTCAAAATGCCCTGAGTTGGCCAGGATGGCCCCTGATTTCATTTTTTTCATGTGATCCAGAGACAGGATATGCTTGTTGCCGGTTACGGTGCAGAACAGATCGCCGATTTGCACGGCATCGGCCAGTTTCATGACCCTAAACCCGTCGTAGGCGGCCTGGAGCGCCCGGAACGGATCCACTTCGACAACCACCACGTTGGAACCCATGCCCCGGGCCCGGTGAGCCACGCCCTTGCCGCAGGAACCATATCCGCAGACCACAAATATTTTCCCGGCATAAAGCAGGTTGGTGGCCCGCAGGATGCCGTCGATGGAGGATTGGCCCGTGCCGTAATAATTATCCACCAGATGTTTGGTCTGGTTGTCGTTAACCGCGATCATGGGATATTTCAAAGCATTATCTTTTTCCATGGCCTTGAGCCGGATGATGCCGGTAGTGGTTTCCTCGCACCCGCAGATGATATCGGGAATCAGGCGGGCGTGGTTCTTGTGGATTTCCGATACCAAATCGCACCCGTCGTCAATGGTGATATGAGGTTTTTCCGCGATGATCCGGTTGATGTAGCGATAATAATCTTCCTTGGTTTCACCCTTGTACGCCCAGACCTTCACCCCTTCCTCGGCCAGGGCCGCGGCCACGTCATCCTGGGTGGACAGAGGATTGCACCCCGTAATGGCCACTTCCGCGCCGCCCGCAATAAGGGTCCGCACCAGTATACCGGTTTCCTTGGTGACATGCAGGGCCAGCCCGATACGGATGCCTGCGAGGGGTTTTTCCCGTTCAAATCTTTTTTTAACTTCCAGAAGGGCTCCCATGTTGAATTCCGCCAGTTCCATGTTGTTGCGGCCCTGGCCGGCCTGGGACAGATCCTTGACTTCATAGGTATTTCCTGTATCCATGTGTTCTCCTTGTGGGTTTCAGCGTTGATCTAAAACAACATTATCTTTCAGAATATATTGATATTTTCACAATTTGTGTGCATCTTATAGAAAATATGGGATAGCGGGTCAAGGAAAAAGTCAGACGGGGCCGATGGGCAACGGCGGCGACATGAAAACTGGACGAAAAAACTTGATGTGCCTGATTCCGGTATTATAATTGCGAAAGCTGACGGTGCTTTAGAAAGTCCGATTTTGCTTGCTTTGGGGGTCTTTTCAGGGGATGCTTGATCGCAACGGCAAAATGACTTATTACACTGCCGCTGATTTGATGAAAATGCGAACCGGGTTGTGAATCAAAGGCCTGCTGCAGCCCATGCCCAGCATACGGGCTTATAAAATATATGAGGTTTTATTGATGAATCCAAATTACCGCGTCCAGTTTGAGCGGCCCGAACTGGCCGTACTTACACGTCACTATACGGTCGTGGACATGCATTTCCACTCCCGGTATTCGGACGGATTTAATTATATCCAGAGCATCGCGGCCCGGGCCAGAAAACTCGGCATCGGCGTGGCGATTACGGATCACAATGCCGTCCAGGGGGCCGTCAATATCGACCGGTATAAGGATATATTGTCCATCCCGGGCATCGAGGTCACCTCGGCCGAAGGCGCGCATATCCTGGTCTATTTCTATGATATCGAAAGCCTTGTCGATTTTTATGAAACCAGCGTCAAACCATATATGGGCAAAGATATCATGGCATCCACTTCCCTTGCCATGGAAGCTGTCATCGACCGGGCCAGGTCGTATCGTTCACTTGTGGTTTTCCCTCATCCCCATTGCGCCGTCTACACCGGCATCTGCAATCCCATGTTTTCCGAAACCCGCCAGGCCAATCTTTTAGGCAGAGCCGACGGTATTGAAGTGATCAACGCGGGGAATCTGAAGCGGTGGAACATGAAATGCGCCTTGCTGGGATTTAACCTGGGAAAAACCATGACCGCCGGCTCAGATGGTCACAATCTGTTTCAGCTGGGCAAGGCCGTCACCTATGCCGACCCCGCGCCGGACCGGGCCGCTTTCCTGGATGCGGTGGCGGCCGGTCGCAATGGCGTGATCGGAAAGGAAACCCACCTGCTGCAAAAAGGGATCAGCAATGGTTACAAACTGGGCGCCACGATCCGGAACTCTCCCCACATGATCGAAAAAAATGTTCGTTTCAGCTACACGGTGATAAATTCCAAATCACGGCAGGTCCGGGATTCGGTACAGCGGAAAATTATCGACCGGTTTCGGAAAAAAGCCGGGTGATAGGGACTGAACGACCTTTCACTATTAAGCCGCCATTTCCGATAGTATCTAAAAATTAATCATTATTTAAACAAATTAAGTAAAATTTAGGTTTAAGAGAAGTTATTAACTTCTGGCTTCATAGACCTGATGGTCGACAACGACATGACCCACAAAAGCCGTGATTCAACTGCGGACATGGAACGGAAGTGGGGTGTTGTAAAAGAGGCTTTCTGATCCTGTCTTTTTGTGCGCTGCAAAAATTTTGTCTTGACATCCACGGCATCCGCCTTAAAATATTGATATATTCGACGACTTATTTTTTCATAGATTTGACCAACACGCAATATTATGTAAAGGAGCAACATCTTGGATTCTAATATAATGAGTCTTTTTCCGTGGTTTCAAAGCGGGCTGGAAACGTTTAAAAAAGTCATTGAAATCCAGCAAAAAGGGATGAGTGCGGCTGGAAAATCTCTTGATGATCTTGCTCTTGGGTTCCGAAAAGACCTGAAAAGGGACCAGGTCTCCGCAGGGCCGGACCACTCCAACGGATGGGCTCCTTTCGATCTTTTTTCCAGCCTGATCGAAACCAACCGGGAAGCCGCCGCACGGATTATGGATGTCAATGCCAATCATATTTCCGGACTGATACAGAAATTTGACGCGGAATATAAGGCTGACCTGGAATTTCTCGATCTTTTCACCGAAGATCCGCCGATTCAGGACTGGAAATTTGAATATACGGACAGCGATATACTGCTGGATCTTCCGGGGATGCGGCTCATCGACATATCCACCGGCGGGCCTCACCGGATCGGCAATTACGGGGTGGTGTTCGCCCCCCGGGCAGGGCATCATTCCAATATCGCGGAGCGGACCGCCCTTTACCTGAGGGATCAGGGCCTGACGCGTATGGCCGTGGTGGAGCAGAAATGCGCCAACGATATTCCTCTGCTCATCGACGGCAAGCCCCACAGCGAGGATTTTGAAAGCCAGGTGGCCCAATTCAAAACCATCCTGGAGCATCTGAAGGCCCGCACCGGATACCCGCCACACCTGATCGCCGTGTGCCAACCCGGGCCCCTGCTGCTGACCACTCTGATTCTTTATCCGGAACTTGGAAAAACGTTCGGGGCCGCTGGATCGCCCATGCACACCGAGGGTGAACGCGGAATGCTAACCGATTTTTCCCGGCTCATGGGCGAATCCTATATCGATTACCTGATCGATATCTTTTCCGGCACCATCGGCCCGGGGGAAGTCGGCGAGGGACGAAAAGTTTACGACGGCCGGCTCCAGGTGCTGGGATTTTATTATCTCGGCATGGATCAGCACATGAAAAATTTCAGGAGATATTACACGGACCTCAAAGCCGGCAACAATGAGGCAGCCGAGCGCCAGAAGGAATTTTACCAGTGGTATAACCGAACCCATCATTTCCCGGCTGAATTTATCCGGGACACCTATAAGAAAATATTCGTCAACAATGATTTGATGAGGGGAAGCATGAAAATCGGCGACCGGATCGCCGACATCAAGAATTACCCGGTCCATGTTCCCACCTGGGCCCTGGGCGGTTCCCAAGACGACATCGTGCCGCCCCGGCAGGCCGTGGGGCATCTGGATTTGATCGACGGGCTCGCGGATGACAAAAAGCTGGCTATCATCGCCGATGCCGGTCACATGGGCATTTTCCGCTCATCAAAAGTCTTAAAAAACAATTATACGGATGTAGCGAAATTCATCTTACAACACAGCGATGTTACAAAGAAAAAATCGAAATAGGCAAAACGCTGGAATTCTTTATTGGATTGGAGAAGGGCTCAACGAATCACGGTTATGATCCGCTTTCCTGAGAATGCTTTTTTGCTTTCCGGTCATCGGGGTTTTTTCCAGCATCCCCGCCTGCCGGCCCACCCGGAAAAAACTGGCGGAAAAAGGAATGAAACGGGCTGTTTTCCGCCATGCTCTTCCGGGCCGTGTCGGTCAGTCCGGTTCCCATTTCCAGCCACCGGTTGAACTGCTCATCGGCCATGGTCTTATAGGATACATAACTGGCGATCATTTTTTCCAGGTGCTTGTCAAAAAAATCCGCCAGCAGGTTTTCGCCGTAACGGATGACAAGATGCAGCACGGGGACCGGCAGCAGCGCATTTTTTTTCTTGGCCTCTTCCATGATGATCTGGGTCAGTGTGAACGCGGTCACATCCTCACCCGAATCCGCGTCCACCACCGAAACCCAGCGGCCGTCCCGGATCATCCCGGCCACATCGGACAGGGTCACATACGCGCTTTTTTCCGTATCATAGAGGCGGCGATTGGAATATTTTTTAAGCAGAATGCTGTCTTTGTCCGGCATTGATGGTTTCCCTTTTTTGCTACATTGCAATATTCGATACCATATCTCTATTTTCAAGGCCCGGGTTTCAAATTTAAAAATTCTTATAATTCAAGATATAATAGCATTTATAGAAAGTATCAAGCAAAAAAATCCCGATTATTATTTTTTGTTGCAATGCAATAAAAAATTACTTGACAGCGATTATTTCTGTCGTAAATTATCACCAGGCAAGACAACAACCGGCCGTTCATCAAAAACAGGATTGAATGGATTGATAAACATCCTGCCGATGATACGACCGTTAAACGAAACGTGCATTTTATTTAAAAAAAGGAGTATGATAATGAACAATACATATATGATTAAGGAACTGGTAATCGACACGGGGAAAGCCGCTCATGAAGTAAGCTTTAAGGGGCTTGATTTGTTACACGACAACATTGAAAAAGCCACTGGAGAAGCACTGGCCCGACTACCCTGGCTTACCGATGACCATCGCAACACGGTACGTGACTGGTTTAAGAACGCCCGAAAGGGGCGCAACACCCTTAAATCCACCATAGATGAAAACTTTAAAACCGTCGAAGGATGGTTTTCGGCATCATAGTCAAATGGCGCGAACGCGCGATAAACCCGGGAGCAGGGATGGAAATGCCCTGCTCTCAAAAATCATTTACCCGCTTTGGCAAGGAGGCTGTTATGATCGACAATAAAGAAATGCTCAAACAGGTAATTCAGTTTAACAAGACCACTTTTTTCGACAATGCGTTAAAGGCCATGAAGATGTCCCAGGAACAGGGTGAGAAAATGCTCAAGACCATGCTTGATCAGGCCACCTGGATGCCGGCGGAAGGTAAAAAGGCCGTCAACGACTGGCTCAAGGCTTACAAAAAGGGGATTGATGATTTCAAGTCCGTGATGGATGAGCAATACGAAAAATTGGAAGATTTTCTTTCCAAGTAACCGCCCCGCTGTCGGAATATACTAAAAAAGAGGCTGTTATGACGGATTCATCAAATCAGGCATTTGATCCGAATACGATGTTTCAGCAATGGATGCGTTCCATAACCGACTCGTGGACCGGCATGCTGACGCCTTCGCGGCCTGACCCTGACCCGGGGGCCACGCCGGCCGGGAATGACAACGGACAGGCCCCCGGGGATCCCTCCCTGGATGCAACATTGCGGTTTATGAAAGCATCCGCAGCGGCGTGGGGCGATCCCGGCAAGTGGACCACGGCATTCAGAGATCTGAGTTCCCTGCCCCATGTTTTCATGAATATGGCCCAGCCGATGATCGAAAACATGTCGCAAATGCACCGGCAATGGTTTGAAAAAATGGAAGCCATCGGGAAACTACCGGATGCTTTTGATCCCCGACACATGGAAAAGGAATCGCTTAATATCTTCAACCGGCTCTATGACGCGGAATTCAAGAAATTTCTGAACATCCCCCAGCTCGGGCCGGCCAGGCAATACCAGGAGAAGGTGAACCGATACATCGACCGGTTCACCATGCTGCAGACCGCGGTGGCCGAATTTCTACACCAGCTGTATGCCCCGATGGAAACAGCCTTCGCCGCCTTCCAGAAACAGATCGCCGATCTGGCCGAGGCCCGCCGGCTTCCTGGAGATGCAAAGGCCTATTACCAGCTCTGGCTGAAAAACCTTGAAGGCCAATACATGATCGCGCTGCGCACCCCGGAATATCTGGGTGCGCTTTCCAAAACCCTTATGGCCGCCGCCGAGCACGCCATGGCAAGAAAGGACCTTCTCAATGATGTGATGCACAATCTTTCCCTGCCCGCACCCGGCGACATCGATTCCCTTTACCAGGATCTGTATGCCCTGAAAAAACGGTTGAAGGCCGTTGAAAATCATCTCGGAGATCGTTTTAAAAAATAAGTCTTTCCAAGACGCTAATGAAACCGCAGCAGAGGTGATCCCATGAATACGTCGGGCCTGCCCGTCGACCTGATAATGAAGAAACTGGCCGAAGAGACCGGAAAAACCCAGAGCCGTGCGCAAAAAGCCTCTGAAATACTGCTCTCGCCACTGGAAACCGGAATCTCCCAGACATCCTATGAGGTCGTGCATACCGAAGACCGCGTCAAACTCAAGTATTACCGTCCGGAAAACCGCCCGGCGGACCATGTTAAAACACCGCTTCTGATCGTCTACGCGCTGATCAACCGGGAAACCATGCTCGACCTGCAGCCCGGCAGAAGCGTGGCCCGCAGCCTGATGGACAACGGCATCGATCTGTATATGATCGACTGGGGCTATCCCGCTGAAAAGGACAAATTCCAGACCATCGACGATCATGTCAACGGTTATATGGATACCATGATCGATGTGATCCGCAAACGCCACAACATAGAGCGCATCAACCTCATGGGGGTGTGCATGGGCGGAACCTTTTCCATCATCTACACGGCGCTTCACCCGGAAAAAATCAAAAACCTGATCACCACGGTCACGCCGTCGAACTTCGACACCGAGCAGGGACTGCTGCATATCTGGATGAAACACGCGGACCCAGGCCTGATGGTGAATGCCTGGGGCAATATGCCCGGCGATATCATGAACATCGGGTTTCTGCTGCTCAATCCGGCCCGCCTGATGCTCGACAAATACATCGGCTTCATGGAAAATGCCGATGACCGCAATTTCGTGGAAAACTTCATCCGGATGGAAAAATGGATCTTCGACAGTCCCGACGTGCCCGGTGAAACCTTCCGGCAGTTTGTTGTCGACTGTTACCAGAAGAATCTTCTGATACAGAACCAGTTGATGGTGGGCGGCCGACAGGTCGATTTGAAAAATATCACCACGCCGCTGCTCAATATATACGGAAAATTCGATCATCTGGTGCCGCCGGAGGCGTGCGAGCGACTGACCCGGGCCGTGGGAAGCGCGGACACCGAGGATGTCTGTCTTGAGACCGGCCATATCGGCATTTATGTCAGCTCCAAAACCCAGCGTGAGTTTGTTCCGAAAATTATTTCCTGGTTGAAAAAACGGGATGGAGAATAAGGAGTATCCACATGGCCAATCAATCGAATTATTTTGAAAATCTTTGCCGAATCAGTCGGGCCTTCGGCGCCACGCTGAAAAAAAACGAACTGCTGTCGCTGATTGTCGGCGCCGCCGTTGATGCCATGAACGCCAAGGCGGCCTGTCTGTTTCTGGCCGGTGACGACCCGGACCTTTATCTGCCGGCGGCCCAGAAAGGCCTATCCGCCGATTATCTGCACACCGCGCCGGAAAAAGCAAAGGACCGGATAAATGATCTGGTTAACAATGGATATCTGGCCATTTCCGATGCCGCCGACGATCCCCGGGCCGAAAACCGGGATGCCAAAAAAGCCGAAGGCATCGCCTCCATACTGGTGGTGCCGGTGATGGTTCATGATCGGCCCATTGGGGTCCTGGCCCTTTACACCGCTGAGCAAAGGCAATTTTCCAAATCCGACATCGCCTTCCTGACCGCCTTGGCCGACCAGGGCGGCATTGCCGTGGACCGGGCCCGCCTCATCGAGCATATCCGCAAAAACACCCGGCTTTTTTATGATCTGTCGGCAGGCATGAATGCGTCTTTGGACGTCAAGCAGATCATGGCCACCCTGACCGTTGATCTTTGCCGCGTGTTTAAGGCCAAGGGCGTAACGGTCCAGTTGATCGACATGGACGGACAGACCTTGAAACCGGTCAGCAGCCATGGACTGGAGTCATCCTTTGTGCAGGCGGTAGCCGGCCAGCGGGAAAAAAGCATCGACGAAGCCCTGGCCGGAAAAACAACGGTAATTCCGAACGCGTCCGGAGATCCCGATATCGCCGACCCGAAGGTTTATAAAACAGAAGGCATCGCTACCGTTATCAGCGCGCCGATTACCTCCGGGGATGCCGTCATGGGCGTGTTGCGACTCTATTTTGCCAATCCGCGCGATTTTTACGATGATGAAATCCTGATGATCACCGCCTTCGGCCACCAGGCCGGCCTGGCCATTAAAAATGCCGCATGCTACATACAGGTGGAAAATGAACTCAAGGATCTCAAAGACGACATCTGGAGCCACCGCTCCTGGTTTTAAATGACCACACCGAATAAAAAAGGACGCCCGCCATGAAGGGAAAAACAATTGCCGAGATCGCCATGGGCGATATCGCTGAATTCGCCAAGACCGTATCCGAAGGGGACATTTACCAGTATGCCGGAATCTCGGGTGATTTCAATCCGGTGCATGTCAACGAAGCCTATGCGGAAAAAACATTTTTCAAGACCCGCATCGCCCACGGCATGCTGTCGGCGGGATTTATATCCAATGTGCTGGGAAACCAGCTTCCCGGGCCGGGATCAGTTTACATCCGCCAGGAACTCGATTTCCTGGCGCCGGTGCGCATCGGCGACACCATAACCGCACGGATCACGGTCATCGGCATCGACGCGGAAAAAAACCGTGTCACCCTGAAAACCGAATGCATCAATCAAAACGAAACCACTGTCATCAGCGGCCAGGCTGTGCTGAGTCCTCCGAAATCCTGAAAACAATACTCCCCTGATTGCATCAAGCCGGCCTATCGGGGAACACGTTTTCTCATACAATTCGGCACTCCCGTCCGCCGCGGACCGGTCAAAATTCTCTTGACTATAGAGCCGACTTCCTTCATATATAATAATATCATCGGATTTTTGCATGATGCACAAATCGATGGGCCTTTTCCAAAACCGTCTTTGATAAACATCATCAGATTGTCAATGGAATGATCCCCAAACATTTCAATATCTTTTGATGGATGCAACACAGAGGAGGACAACGCAATGCTGAACTTTTTTACCCGCCCTTTCTTAATCCTGGCTCTGTTATGCTGCGCCTTCCACCTGAGCGTGGCAGGTCCGGCTGCGGCAAGCGCCCCCCAGGCGCCATCCAATGTAATGGCATCCGATGGGCTCTATGGGGATAAAGTCATTATCAACTGGGACACCGTTGCCGGGGCGGAAAAATATGTGATCCTCCGTTCGGAAAGACCGGTTTCCCGGGGCGGCGTCATGACCCGGCTGGCGATCCTTTCCAGGACATATTATGAGGACACGCCGCCCGAATGCGGCCTCGTCTATTACTATTGGGTTCGGGCCGTCAATGACGATGGCGCGAGCCGATTCAGCCATGCCAAAGGCTCTTGCGGAACCGCGGGAACAGAACCGATAACCGGAACGCTTCAACCGCCGGAAAACGTTTCCGCAACAGACGGCGACTTTACCGATAAAATCCGAATCACATGGGACAGATCCCCCGGCGCCGCATCCTATGAAATCTACCGGGCTGAAGATTTTGCCGATCCAAAAACCAGGTTGGGCAGCACCACCAACATCACATTCGACGACACCACCGCCGATTGCTGCATTGATTATTACTACTGGGTCAAAGCTAAAAAAGGCAGCGAGGCAAGCGATTTCTTTTACTCGGATATCGGTTACCGGGATTGCCCGGTATCTGCGCCCGCCAACGTAAATGCATCCGATGGCGCGCAAGAAGATGCTGTCTTGGTGACATGGAAAGCATCGACCGGCGCCACATCCTACGATATTTATCGGGCGACGTCTCCTACGGGGAGCAGATCCAAAATCGCCGACACCACTGATACCCAGTATACCGATACCCGCGTAACCTGCGATGATGCTTATTTCTACTGGATACAGGCCAACAATCTTTGTTCCACCAGCCCATACAGCGACTCCGATTCGGGTTATCCGCTTTGTCCTATCCCACCGGATGGCGACGGGACGCCAGACCCAGCCCCCGGGGCGCCCGCAGCGCCTGCCGGCGTGTCCGCTTCGGATGGCACGTATACGGATCGGATATTCATCACATGGCAGGCCGTACCAAACACCGTTTTTTATGATGTCTACCGGGCCAACCGCTATACCGGTCAAAAGGAAAAACTCGCGACAACCAAGGAGACATCCTACAGTGACCGCAGTACGCCACCCGGGTCCACCTTCTTCTACTGGATAAAGGGGAAAAATGCGTCAGGCGACAGTGAATTCAGCAATTTCGATGCCGGCTACCGACTCTGCCCGTCTGCTCCGACCAATGTTTCCGCAACCAAAGATGCCTATCTCGACCGAATCCGGGTCACCTGGGCTGCATCCCGCGGGGCTGTTGAATATGATGTCTACCGGGCTATATTCCCCACAGCAACGCCCGGCATGAAAACAAAGATCGCCACCGTCAAAGGCACCAGCTATGACGACATGCTTGATCCCTGCGTGCTTAATTGCCCCGGGTGCTACTCTTCTTTAAATATTCCTTATTACTACTGGGTTATGGCAAAAAGCGCGGATTGCGTCAGTCCGTTCAGTCAAAACCGCAGCTATCGCCTGCGCGACAATTCAACGGAATATCACAACCGCGGAAACATCCATTGTCGGCCACCAGCGCCTACGGGCGTTTCCGCTTCCAATGGCGGTTTTCTTAACCATATCCAGATAAAATGGAATACCACCAGCACGGATCATCAATCCAATCCGAAACATAAATTCGATGTATGGCGCTCCACGGCGCCCGACGGGCCAAAAACCAAACTGGCGGAGACTTTCGCTTCAGCTTTCAACGATGTGAGGGCAACCTGCGGCACCACCTATTATTACTGGGTACGTCGGATCGATCCTCAAGGGTTTGCCAGTCATTTTAGTCATTACGACAGCGGTAGCTTTGCATGCAGATGATTGCAGCGCAATGGCTTGATGTTTCCAGACGGCCGCTTTCGTATGTCATCAAGCTAAAGAATCAAATTGCCCGGTGAACTGGTCAAGTCCTGGAAAGCCATACGCTTTTCAGGGCTTGATTTGTTGATTCCTCCGAAAAAATCTCACGCGCCAAGTCTTCATCAGTATATTTAATGGCCGCGCAATAGCTACCAGCCACCATTTAATCCTTGACTTTTCCGATGATGAGAGATATTTTTCCATCATTTGTTGGAAGCATATTGTTGTATTCATGATACTATTGATTTTCAATATGATGCAACATATGGCCTTATAAAAATCGCGGGTGTCGGCCCCGGGATTTCCATCTTCGCAACCGTAACCACCCTCATTATCCGGGAGGTCTGACCATATGGATTTTTCGCTTACCAAGTCTCAGAAAGAAATCGTCAAGGCGGCCTGGGCGTTTGCCAAAGGAGAATTTGATAAGGAACAGATTCTGGAATTATCCCGAAACCAGGAATTCCCAATAGATATTTTACAAAAGGCCGGGGATCTTGGATTTATCGGGATTCATTTTCCGGAAAGCTATGAAGGCGGCGGCATGGGGCTTCTTGAAAACATCCTGGTGGCCGAAGCCTTCTGCCGCAAGGATTCCACCCTGGGGTCAGCCCTGATGTTTACCGGTTATGCCGCGGAATGCCTTATCCGATCCGCGGATGATGAACGGAGGAATAAAATTCTTCCCCGGGTGACAGCGGGTGAAATGATTTTGACCGGTGCATTCCAGGAACCCGGCAGGGGCTATGAACTTTCGCGGATGCAAACATCGGCGGTACAGCGCAACGGCGACTGGGTCATCAATGGGACCAAAACTTTTGTTCCCTTCGGGACCTCGGCCGGGTCTTACGTGGTGCTTTGCGCTACGGAAGCAGAACATGGCGATGGATTGACGTCCCTGTTCCTTGTGGAAGCCGACCGCAAGGGGGTCCATGCTTCCGATGCCGGAGAAAAGCTCGGCGGGCGACTGATGCCCTTTGCCGATGTCAATTTTGACGATGTAGTTGTGCCTCCCGACAATCTGATCGGTAAACCGGGGGACGGCAACGCTATCCTGGCGGCATTTTTGTGTGAAAACCGCATCCAGATCGCCGGCATGGCGCTTGGCACGGCCCAGGGCGCCTTTGATCGGGCAATGGACTATGTCAAACAGCGGGAGCAGTTCGGGCGCAAGCTGGCACAATTTCAAATCACTCGTCACAAGCTGGCGGATATGGCGGCAAAAATCGAAACCGCCCGGTATCTCACCTATTATGCGGCCTGGTCGTTTGACAACGGCAAACCCGAAGCCCGTCTGGCATCCATGGCCAAATTGACGGCAACAAGGGCTGCCGCGGAAGTCTGTGATGAAGCCATTCAACTCTTAGGTGGATACGGCTATACCACCGAATATGAAGTGGAACATTTCTTCCGGGACGCCAAACAGGCCCAGATTTTCCAGGGCGGCCCCTCGGTGCTCAAAGATATCATCGCCGATGAAATCATCGGCAAGCTGAAATAATGAATGTAAATATATAACCGTCGAGCCTGGACAGATAAAAGGAGCGGACGCATGGATATCTTAAAATATACTGATGAGCACCGGCAATTCAGGGAACGGCTGCGGGCCTTTCTGGCCGCCGAGGTCACCCCGAACGTGGAACAGTGGGAAAAAGACCACCTCGTACCCAAAGAGGCGTGGCGCCGCATGGGACATGCCGGGTTTCTGAGTACCTGGGTGCCGCCGGAATACGGGGGCATGGGCGGCGACTTTCTCTATTCGGTAATCGTCACCGAGGAAATGGCCCGGACCAATCACACCGGTCTTGCGGCCATGCTGCACAGCGACGTGGTGGTTCCCTATATCGCGTCATTCGGGTCGGAGGTTCAGAAAAAGAAATATCTCCCCGGATGTGTTTCCGGCGATATCATCACCGCCGTTGCCATGACCGAACCGGACGCGGGCTCCGATCTTGCCGGCATGCAGGCCACGGCTGAACCGGACGGCGATGCCATCGTGATCAACGGTTCCAAAACCTTTATCTCAAACGGCATCAATGCCGACCTGGTCATTTTGGCGGCCAAAAATCCGGTGGAGAAAAATCCCTATCAGGCCATGTCCCTGTATCTGGTGGAAGACGGGACTCCCGGATTCAACCGCGGACGCCAGCTTGAAAAAATGGGATTTCACAGCCAGGATACAGCCGAACTGTTTTTCACCAACTGCAGAATTCCCAAGGAAAATATCCTGGGGACCCCGGGCATGGGTTTTATGATGCTCATGGAAAAACTCCAGCAGGAACGCCTTATGTGCGCCATCGGCGCCCAGGCCGCCGTTGAACTGATGCTCGAGTTGACCATCGATTATTGCAAAAAAACCACCGATGCATCCGGAAAACCCATCTCCAAATACCAGGCCACCCAGTTCGCGCTGGTGGAAATGGCGGCCGACATCAAGGTTGGCAGAGCTTTTCTGGACAAACTCATCATGGAGCACGCCGCCGGGGAAAGCATCGTGGTGGAGACCTCCATGGCCAAGTATTGGACCACGGACCTGGCCAACCGCGTGGCAGGCAGATGCCTTGAACTTCACGGTGATTATGGTTTGACGGAAAAATGCCCGCTGGCACGGGCCATGCGGGATGTCCGGGTCATGTCCATTTTCGCTGGCACCAATGAGATCATGAAAGGAATAGCCGCCAAATTTATGGGATTGTAGCGTTTGGCTTTTTACCCGGCCTACAGTTCCGGTGGCGTCGCTATAAAACTTTTTGCGAGGTCGTCAGTTCCTATTTAAAAACAATTACAAGGAGTTGTGCCATGAAAAATGCCTTGGTCACCGGCGCTGCCGGGTTTATCGGTTCACATGTGGTCCGTCAGCTGCTTGACGACAACATCGCGGTCAGGGCGTTGATCCGGCCCGGCGAAAACACCGTAAACCTCAAAGGCCTCGACATTGAAACAATGGAGGGCGATATCCTTGATAATGCCAGGGTAAAAAAAGCCATCGCCGGCGTGGATACTATTTTTCATCTGGCCGCCATCTATGCCATCTGGATGGAAAACTGGAAGCCGATCTATGAAGTCAACCTGCAGGGAAGCCGAAATGTCCTGTGGGCCGCATTCAAGTCCGATCACATCGACCGCGTGGTCTATACCAGTTCCATCTCTGCATTGGGGGTCGAACCGGGCAAGGTGCTCAACAATGAAACCACGCCGTTTAATCAGTATGATCTGGGCAGTCATTATGTGCTGACCAAATACCTGTCCCAGCAGGAAGCCCTCGGGTTTGCCGCCAACGGCCTGAACTTGGTGGTGGTCAATCCCGCGTTTCCCTTCGGACCGGGCGATATCGGCCCGACCCCCACCGGAAAAATCATTATTGATGTGGTATCGGGTTTAAACATGACGACCTTTGATGGAGGACTCAATATCGTTGATGTCCGGGACGTGGCCAAAGGGCATGTTTTGGCGGCCCAAAAAGGGAAAACCGGACAATGCTACATTCTGGGCAACGTCAACGTAACCATTACGGAACTCATGAAAATGATTTACAAGGCCGCCGGCCGAAACCGCTCCTTCATACCCAAGGTGCCCCTGAGCATCGTCAAGGGCGGCGCGACCGCCATGAAACTCTGGTCGGACCGCTTCAGCCGCAAACCGCCCATGTCCACGCCGGTGGATGTTTCATATGCCGCCAACTATCTCTATTTCGACAATACCAAAGCCAGAAAAGAACTCGGCCTGGAATTCCGACCGGTGGAGGCTTCCCTGAAAGAAGCCATTGCCTGGTTTAAGAAACACAAGATGGTATAAACTGTATAAACATATCCGAAGATATCCGGCATTGCCGGTCGCTGTTAAAAATGTTGGGCCCCATATCCCGTCGGCTATCATCCAGTAGCCGACGGCAAACAAGTGCTTTCCGGCCCGCCCGCATATGCGACAATGACCACCCCTCCTGATCGTCCAAACGCACTGACCTTCGGGGTATTGCCGAAATAATATTTACACCTTGCCTGCAAGATAAGTCAGATAGCCATTCGCGATTCATTTCCGTTTTTCTGATTTTTTAATTGACACCCCTCAATATATTGCTATATTCATCATCAACGATATAGTTAAAGGATAAAAATGAAACCTTTCATCAAAGTTATGAAGGCCCTGTCGGATCCAGGACGGGTCAAAATCATGAAAATGCTCCAGGAACGCATGATGTGCGTCTGCGAGATCCAGACTGCTTTGGGCATCGCCCAGTCAACGGCGAGCAAGCATCTGAAAATTTTAGAAGACGCGGGGCTTATCTCATACCGGAAGGACGGTCTGTGGGTCAATTACATGATCGCCGACGGTAGGGAAAGCCCCTATGCGGCCAGTCTCATCGGGCATCTGAGGCACTGGCTCGACGATGATCCTGAATTAAAGGAACTCATGGCGAGGCTGCCGGGCGTTCAGCGGGAAATCATCTGCGGCAAGTAACAAAATTATAATGATATTGTAACAAAAAGCCATCAAATGGCGATATATAGCTTTAAAAAATGAAAGCTTTGCGCCCTGCCGACCAAGGGACACAAAAAAAATCCCATGAGAAATATTTCCCAACGGTAAGCCAAAACATCAGGAAACCAGGTAAATATGGAACGAGAACATTTTATCTCAGCAAGACGGTTTTTTATTTTCACCATTGCCGTTGGCATCGCCATTACCGCCTACAGCGCGTTCTCAAGCCTGTGGGTCCTGACCGCCATTCCCATCGGGTTTCTTTTCGGTTTTTTCCTTGAAAAGGCTGATCTATGCGGCTCATCGGCCTTCAGTGAAGTGCTGCTCATGAAAGACGCGCAAAAACTTTTCGGGATATGGGTCTTGATCGTGGTGAGCATGCTGGGATTTGCGGCACTGTCCGCCATGGGCCTCATCACGCTCAACCCCAAGCCCCTGCAATGGGCCAACGCCGTTATCGGCGGCCTCGCCTTCGGCGTGGGCATTGTTCTGGCGGGATGCTGCATCAGCGGATGCCTGTTTAAATCCGGACAGGGAAATATTAATTCCATGGCGGGTTTGCTGGGAATTCCCCTGGGCATCGGAATCATTGAATACGGTCCCCTGAATGGTTTCAAAAATTATATCTCACAGTTTGTCATTAAAAATGCCGAGGGCGGTCCGGTGACCCTGCCTTCCCTGACCGGACTTCCATATGGGGCGCTGGCACTGGTCTTTGCCGGAATCACCATAGCGGCCGCCTGGCAGTTGCGGAAACGAAAACGGTCAGTTTCGCCCTACCGTGTGAAGGCGGATGATATGCCGATCGTACAGCGGATCATCACGCGGCCGTGGCGGCCCTGGCAGGCCGGCATCGCCATCGGAATACTGGCCGCCTTTGCCTGGATGTCGTCAATGGCGGCAGTGGGCCGGAATTATCCACTGGGTGTGACCCACGGCGTTCTGAATGCCCAGCTTCTGCTCACAGATGCGCCCCTGACTCATGTCTACGCGAAACCGGCAACACCGGCCCCGCCGGCGCCGACGCCCGCTGCCGAAGATCCGAAATCCTTTTTCTCCGCCGGTGACAACGCCCCGAAACCGGTCAAAAAAGTCAACTGGTGGCTGATTCTGCTGGTGACGTCACTGGTTGCCGGCGCCAATTTCAGCGCGCGGCTGTCCCGGAAGATCCGTTTCCTGCCCCGGCCCCCGGAACAAACCGTTGTGGCCTTTTTCGGCGGCATCCTGCTGGGAGCGGGGGCCGCCATTGCCGGCGGCTGCGTGGTGGGCAACATCATGAGCGGGTTTGCCCTCATGAGCGTGGGCAATATTATTTTCGGCGCCACCGTGCTGGCGGCCAACTGGACCACCACGTTTATTTATCACATGGGCGGAGAAATGCACTAGAAGCTGCAAAAAGAAGGAACCGTTATCATGAATGAACGAACCAAACTGTTCTGGCTCATTGTATTGTTTCTCGGAGCCTATTTCATCCCCTGGGCCGACCCCGCTGTACGCCAGGCCGGATTCGAAGCCTTCATGATGCTTCAGGAATACGCCCGGGAGCATGTGCTCACCTGCCTGATACCGGCGTTTTTTATTGCCGGCGCCATTGCCGTGTTTATCTCCCAGGCCGCGGTTCTCAAATATTTCGGGGCCGGGGCTAAAAAAGTGCTGGCTTATTCCGTGGCCTCGATTTCCGGCACGGTGCTGGCGGTCTGCTCCTGCACGGTGCTGCCGCTGTTTGCCGGGATCTATACACGGGGGGCCGGCATCGGCCCGGCCACGGCCTTTTTGTATTCCGGACCGGCCATCAATGTGCTGGCCATTGTCATGACCGCTCGGATTCTGGGCTGGCAGCTCGGGCTGGCCCGGGCCGTGGGCGCGATTATTTTCGCCATTGTCACCGGCCTGCTCATGGCCTTTATCTTCCGCAAAGACGACGCCAATCGCATGGCCGGCAGTTTTCATCTGCCGGATGAGGGTGAAAAGGGCCGCAGCCTGACACAGGACGCCCTGTTTCTGCTGGTCATGGTGCTGATTCTCGTGTTTGCGGCCTTTGCCAAGCCCGGCGCCGAAGATGCCGGCCTCTGGAAAGCCATTTTTGCCTCCAAATGGATCATCACCGTGGGGTTGCTGCTCATCCTGGCCTGGATGCTGAAAGCCTGGTTTAAAAAAGACGAGATCACCTCCTGGGTGGACGCCACCTGGGATTTTGTCAAACAGATCACCCCGCTGCTGGCCATCGGCGTGCTGGCCGCCGGCTTTCTGCTGGGAAGGCCCGGTCATCCGGCCCTGATCCCGGAACATTATATCGCCTCCCTGGTAGGCGGCAATTCCATCTGGGCCAACCTGTTCGCGTCGGTTGCCGGGGCCCTGATGTATTTTGCCACCCTGACCGAAATCCCGATTTTACAGGGACTGCTCGGCTCCGGCATGGGCAAGGGTCCTGCCCTGGCCCTGCTGCTGGCCGGCCCTGCCTTGTCCCTGCCCAACATGATCGTCATCGCCGGGGTCCTGGGCGTGAAGAAAACCGCCGTGTTCGTGGCCATCGTGGTGATCATGTCCACCATCGCCGGTATGATTTACGGGACTTGGCTGGCATAAGGCCGTGATCGTTGTCATAAGATAGGGTCTTATAAAGTTTATTTAGAGTGACACTGAGACCAATAATCCGTTTTTGAAGGTACCGTTACCAACATATAATCCATAAAAGGAGATTAGCAGATGAAAATCAAAGTATTGGGCCCGGGCTGCCCGAAATGCACACAGACATTCAACCGGATCATGGAAACCCTGTCCGAGGAAAACATTCCAGCCGACCTGGACAAGGTGACCGATGTCATGGAGATCGCCAATTACGGGGTGTTCGGTACACCGGCGGTGGTTGTCGACGGCAAGGTCAAATCCGTAGGCAAAATTCCCACAAAGGCCGAAATCATCAAATGGGTTAAAGAATAAATCCCATCCGGCCAGTCAGCCCTGACCGTAAACGTGTTTTTAATGAGGGAAATCATGTTATTAACCGGTTATACTAAAAAAATATTCCGTCCGGAGTGCAATCCGAGCTTTGAATCCGTGCATTGCATTGCCGCCCTGGATGACGATGTCTCGGAGGCCCTGCCGTATCTGAACGCCGAACTGGGCGGAAACCAATACGTGGCGGACCCGCCGACCCTCATGCTGCATGCGCACGGCAAGATCATCAAAGTCAGCGGTCGGGAGATCGCGGTCAACGCCCTTCGAGATGAGGCCGAAGCCGACAAAATCCTCCAGTGGCTGAAAAATGAAATCAACCGGGTCTGGGACCAGCGCGATACCATCACCCCGAGCACGGAAGGAAAAAAACGCCCCGTGCTTATTGAAATTTTAAAATTGTTGCCCAAAACCAACTGTAAAAAATGCGGTCTGCCCACCTGCATGGTTTTTGCCGCCCAGGTGATGGAAGGCGGCCGGGGCGCGGCAGACTGTCCCGAACTTTCAGAGGAATCGAAAAAGAAACTTGATGATTATCTTTCCGGGTTTATTTTTGAGTGATGCCCATTGACCTGCTGTAACTTAACCTCCCAGGAGAACGATAAAAGAATTATGGCCGACAGATTAAAAATTTTATTTCTTTGCACCGGCAATTCCTGCCGCAGCCAGATGGCCGAAGGCTGGACCCGGCGGCTTAAAGGGCCTGTCATCGAAACCTTTTCCGCCGGGATTGAAACCCACGGGTTAAATAAACTTGCGGTGCGTGCCATGTCCGAAGCCGGGGTGGACATTTCCCGGCAGCGGTCCAAGATGCTGGATGAACTGGCCGGCGAGCAGTTTGATTTCGTGATTACCGTATGCGACCACGCCCATGAATCCTGCCCGCTGTTTCCCGGCAACACCAGAGTCATCCATGTCGGATTCGATGATCCGCCGCGACTGGCGGCAAAAGCGGCCACCGAGGCCGAAGCCATGGTGCATTACCGCCGGGTAAGAGATGAAATCCGGGATTTTGTAAAACAATTACCTGATATATTGACTAAATAAAGTCATGTATAAGGTTCGATATTAATGAGTGCTGAACCATGCAAATATTGATCATCGGCGGCAGCGACGCGGGCATCAGCGCGGCCCTGCGGGCAAAAGAAGTGGATCCGCAAAGCCGGGTCACGGTGCTGCTCCGGGATGATTATCCCAATTTCAGCATCTGCGGCCTCCCCTTTTTCATCGGGGGCGAAGTGGCGGCCTGGCCGGATCTGGCCCACCGCACCAAGGACATGCTGGACGCCTCAGGCATCCGTTTTCTTTCGCGCCACACCGCCATGTCCATCAACACCGCCCGTCATATGGTGCTGGCAACAAGCGAATCCGGCGCAAACGTCGAACTGCCGTATGATCGCCTGATCATGGCCACGGGCGCCGAACCGGTCCGGCCGCCCATTGAAGGCCGGGACTTGCCCGGCGTGTTTTTCCTGCGGTTCATGGACCAGGGCCTGGCCATTGCCGATGATCTGGAAACCCGGCGGCCCCAAACCGCCCTGATCATCGGCGGGGGATATATCGGCATGGAAATGGCCGAGGCCTTGAGCCGCCGGGGGCTGGCGGTGACCCTTGCGGAAATGGGCAAGGCCGTCATGCCCACCCTGGATGCGGACATGGCCGGACTTCTTGAAGAAACGCTTAAGAAAAACGGCGTCCGGGTGGCAACGGGCTTTACCGCGACCCGGATTGAAAAGACCGGAGACCGTCTGCGGGTCACCGGCAAAACGAAAAATGGAGAATCCTTTGACGGTATCGGGATGGTTATTATTGCCGCCGGGGCCCGACCCGCCGTGGAACCGGCCCGGCAAGCCGGAATCGCCGTGGGTGACAGCGGCGCCATCCGGGTTAACCGGAAAATGGAAACCAGCGCCCCGGATATCTTTGCGGCCGGGGATTGTGCGGAAACCTTTCATCGTCTCACAAATACCAACACCTACATGCCACTGGGAACAACGGCCCACAAACAGGGCCGGGTGGCCGGGGAAAACGCGGCCGGCGGCAGCGCGGAATTTGCCGGCGTCCTGGGGACCCAGTCACTCAAGGTGTTTGATCGGGTGGCGGCCCGGACCGGGCTGACCCATGCCGAAGCCGAAGCCGCCGGTTTTTCGCCGTTTTCCGCGCGGGTCCGGACCCCCGACCACAAGGCCTATTACCCCGGCTCCACCCCTTTGGATATCCGCCTCACGGGCGACCGGTTGACGCAAAAACTCCTTGGCGCCCAGATCATCGGGCATCACGTTGCGGAAATCTCCAAACGCATCGACATCCTGGCATCGGCCCTTTATTCGGGCCTGGGGGTGGGCGAGATGTTAGACCTGGATCTCTCCTACACCCCGCCCCTGTCCGCACCGTGGGACCCGGTACAGGCCGCGGCCATGGAATGGCTGGCAACAATGAATTCAGAATCCGGACAATCCAGCTCAAAAATGCCCGGAAAATGAGTAAAATCGAAATTTTATATAATTTTATAAACCATAGCACATCATAACCATAACGGAGGTTGATCATCATGAGTTCCAGGAAACAACCGGCGGGATTTTTCGCCCTTTTCATCGCCATGGGCATGCTGCTGCTCATCGCCTGTCCGGTTTCCGCCCAGGAAGCAACGCCGGGCGCGGCAGATGCCGCCAAACCCGATCACTATTTTGTCACCTATTATTTTCACACCACCTACCGTTGTCCATCCTGCACGAAAATCGAGCAGTGGTCCGAAGAAGCCATTCTGACCGGCTATGAAGACCGTCTGCGGGACAGCACACTCCAATGGCATTCCATCAATGTGGACGAACCGGCCCACAAGCACTTTGTGGATGACTATCAACTCTATACCAAAACCCTGATTTTAGCGGAATACAAGGACGGCAAACAGGTTCGCTGGAAAAATCTGGACCAGGTATGGCACCTACTGCGAAACAAGGAAAAATTCATCAACTACGTGCGCACGGAAATCAACGACTGGATGAAGCAATAACAAAGGACTCCTGATGGATTATGGTTTTATCGAAATTTTCTCGGTAATCTGGCTGGGCATACTGACCTCCATCAGTCCCTGCCCCCTGGCCACCAATATCGCGGCCACCACCTATATCGGCAAGCAGATCAACTCGCCATACGCCACGGTGCTGGCGGCGGCGGCCTATACCCTGGGCCGGACCTTTTCTTACATGCTCATCAGCCTTTTGATCGTGGCAGGCCTGATCTCCATTCCCGGCATGTCCATGTTTCTCCAGACACACATGAATAAAATTCTCGGGCCCATCTTGCTGGTGACCGGCCTGTTCATTCTCGGCCTGATTCCTATTCGCATGCCCAGCATGGCTTTTAACACCAATATGCTGCAAAAACTCGGGGACAGCGGATTCTTCGGGGCCGTGATTCTCGGCTTTTTGTTCGCCCTGTCCTTCTGCCCGGTGTCGGCGGCCTTTTTCTTCGGCAGCGTGATTCCCCTGGCACTGAAATTTCAGTCCAAATTCATCCTGCCCTTCGGCTACGGCGTGGGCACGGCCGCGCCGGTCATCCTGTTTGCCCTGATGATCGCCTACAGCACCCGGATGGCCGGAAAATTTTTCCGAAAACTGGCCGTGGTGGAACGCTGGTTCCGTCGGATCACCGGCGGAGTTTTTATCGGGATCGGCCTTTATTTCACCCTGAAATACCTGTTCGGCGTTATCAATTTTTGATATCTTGCTAAAAGTCGGATTTTTACCAGCCCATCGATTTTTGCGGTTACGGATATTTACAATGACCTCATCCATAAGGAGCGATTATCAATGATGATTCTACCCCGCATCAAAAAAATCCTTTATCTCACCGATCTCTCGGAAAACGCCCGACAGGCTCTCGGCTACGCACTGGCCGCGGCTGATGCCCATGAGGCGGAAATATCGATCCTGCATGTTATGGAAGACATCGCCCCCAATGCCGAACTGGTTGTCGCCGCGTTTCTGGGATATGGAAGCATCGAAGAACTCAAATCCAAAACCAGAGACGACATCATGGTCCAAATCCAAAAACGCCTGTCGGAAATCTGCATGGATATCGGCGGCCGGATGCCGGAATGCCGGTTCGTCGTAAGGGAAATTCTGGTGGAAACCGGCCGCCCGGACGCACGAATCATCGAACACGTCAACCAAAACCCTTATGACCTGCTGGTCATGGGAAACCACGGCCATGGCCCCATTAAAGAATTCTTTACCGGCAGCACCGCCCGAAAAGTGGCACAGGCATGCCAAAAACCGTTGCTGCTGGTGCCTTTGGTATGAGGAAACAGCCCTGAAAGCCGCCTCACACGGCCACAAAAAAGGAACATCCCCACAAAGATGGCGACATGCGATCCATAAATTCCGTTTTCGGATACGCTATGATTTTCATTGCCGCCGCGGTAGCGCAAGTATCGCTGCTGGGACTCGGGGTGTTTCTATTTTTCGGCGCTTTTGAGCTGGTCGCCCTTGACATGGGCCATGCCGGCAAATTGATTTTCAACGCCTTTCTCTCACTTTTGTTCTTCGCCCAGCACAGCGGCATGTTGCGAAAAGGATTTCGAGCCCGGCTGGAAAAATACATCGGAACCCCGTTTCTCGGAGCGGTGTTTACCATTGCCTCGGGCGTGGTATTGCTGGTGGTGCTGATTTTCTGGCAACAGACACCGCCGCTTCTTTTTTCCGCCCAGGAAATAGGACGCTGGCTGATGCGGGGACTCTATTTTCTGATGATCGCCGCTTTTGCATGGGGAGGATGGTCCCTGCAGCCTTTTGATCCCATGGGACTTTCAGCCGTCGTTAATCGCCTGCGCGGCAGGTCCCCCGCGCCGCCGCAACTGAGCATCCGGGGGCCTTACCGGTGGGTGCGGCACCCGCTGTATCTGTTTTCCATTCTCATGATCTGGTCCTGTCCCGACATCACCGCGGACAGGCTTTTGTTTAATGTGATGTGGACCGTATGGATCATCGCCGGCGCGTTTCTTGAAGAACGCGACCTTGCCGCCTGCTTTGGAGAGGCCTATCGCCAATACCAACGCAATGTCCCGATGCTGATCCCCAGAACCTTCCGGCCGGTGTTATAGAGCCGGCGGAATTTTTCAGGTTTTCATTTCAAGGACTTTTTTGTGAATGACCAGATCCGAGCCGCTGTAGAACACGAACCGAATCCGCCTGACGGATTTCAGGCCTGGAACCATCGCCATGATGGATCCGAACGCCACTTCGGCCGCGTCTTGCAAGGGATATCTGAACCCGCCGGTGGATGACATTCCTCGGCAAGCCCCGGCCCTGCGGCGCGATGAAGCGCGCCCGCCACGCCTCCGCCCGGCATGAGCCGCGCGTTCGCGGCGTTGACAACCGCCGCGATTCCTTCCTGCGAGGCGATATCGCCCCCGACGCACTCAATGGTTACCCCCGATATTGTCTTTTCCATGATAAAAACACCTCCTTCATCAGATGTGAACGATCCTAAGCAATTGAACCAAACAGGGCAAGCAAAGGAATTATAACATTTTTAAAGTCTCGTCGACGCTTGCCCTGACCATCCGGAAATTGCCATAAAAAAACTTGACAAACAACAACCTGCTCGTTAATTTAAAATTGTCATTTAGCTAATTATCGAAATATAAAAATAAACATAGGACTCCTAATGGAATCTGCGCTTTCGATGGCAAAAGCCTTGGCGGACGGCAACCGGATGCGGGTGGCCGCGGCCCTGATGGAGCATGATGAGCTTTGCGTCTGTCAGCTCGTCGAGATGCTTCAGATCGCCACCGCCACCGTATCCCGGCACATGAGCATCCTTCAGAACGCAGGTCTTGTCAAGTGTCGCAAGGATGGAAGATGGGTCCACTACCGCCTTTCCGAATCATTTCCGGTTTTGCTGCGCCAATGGCTGATGGATTTTCTGTCGAATTCAAAGGAGATTAAAAGGGACCGTAAGCTTTTGGCGTCCATCTTATCACGCTCGCGCGAGGACCTCTGCCGGCGGCAAAAACAGCGAAAAACTGACAGCGACTGAAGCGGATGACTCCCTTTGCGGATAGGAATAGTCCTCCGAAACGCGGTAACCAAGCATAATAAAAAAAGTCGGCTCGAAAGCTTTCCGATATCATTTTTAATATCAAACATCAATTACTGGAGGTTATTTTGAATTCAAATCGCAAATCAGACGCCCGCGCACAAGCTACGGAAAGCGTCAGTAAAAACCTGTCGTTTCTTGACCGTTACCTGACCTTATGGATCTTCATCGCCATGGCGCTGGGCGTGGGGCTCGGCTTCTTTTTTCCAGAAGGAGTGGCCGGTTTTAACAAAAGCCTGACCGTGGGGGAGCATACCAACATGCTAATCGCCATCGGCCTGATCCTGATGATGTATCCGCCCCTGGCCAAGGTCAAATACAGCCTGATGCCCAAAGTCTTCGCCGATGTGCGCATTCTGACTCTGTCCTTTGTTCAGAACTGGATCGTGGGGCCGGTGTTGATGTTTGTTCTTGCCGTGGGGTTTTTCGGGTTTATAGCCCCGGCTCTTTTCGGGGATGATCCGCGCTGGGGGGCCTATATGGTCGGCCTGATTCTGGTGGGCATTGCCCGGTGCATCGCCATGGTGCTGGTCTGGAACCAACTGGCCAAAGGCAGCGCCGAGTATGCGGCCGGGCTGGTGGCGCTTAACAGCATTTTCCAGATTGCCACCTACAGTTTCTATGCCTGGATTTTCGTCACCCTGCTGCCGCCGTTGCTGGGCCTGCAAGGCGTGGTGGTGGATGTGAGCATCAAAGATATTTTCGTCAGCGTCATGATCTATCTCGGCATTCCGTTTGCCGGCGGCATTCTCAGCCGGGTCCTCCTGGTGCCCCTGAAAGGCGAACAATGGTATGATCAGGTCTTTATTCCCCGGATTTCACCCATTACCCTAAGCGCCCTGCTGTTTACCATTGTGGTCATGTTCAGCACCCAGGGAGAGCAGATCCTGCTGCGCCCCTTTGACGTGCTCTGGATCGCCATACCGCTGACCTGTTACTTTGCCATCATGTTTCTGGTCAGTTTTTACATGAGCGCCAAATTCGGCGCCGACTACGCCCGCACCGCGTCTTTGTCTTTTACCGCGTCCGGCAACAATTTCGAGCTGGCCATCGCCGTTGCCATTGCCGTGTTCGGCATCAGCTCTCCGGTAGCATTCGCCACGGTCATCGGCCCCCTGGTCGAGGTGCCGGTGCTCATCAGCCTGGTCCATGTCAGTCTCTACTTTCTGCGCCGGTTTTTCCACGGAGAGGTCACGGTCCCGAGCGACCGGTATCGGGCGGCTTCGGCATGCAAAAGTTGACATTATCCGATAAGCGGATATTTCGAAAATACCGATGATCTGGTTCAGACCCAGCAATGGATCATGGAAAGCCGATCAACCCGGAAATATCTTCTTGATACCTGCTTGATTTCCGAACTGGCGAAATCAGAACCGAATAAAAATGTCGTGGATTGGGCTCTAAACGAAAATGAAACAAATTTTTATGTCTCGGTGCTTACTTTTGGGGAAATACATAAAGGCTTAGAAAAATTACCCGAATCGAAAAAAAGGAATTGCAAATCTGGGTTGAAAATGAGTTTAAGAACAGATTTTAAAATCGGATCATTGGAATAGATATGCATATTTCAATTATTTGGGTCAAAATTTAATGTATTATGGATCAACGCACCGTGAAGCGGTTGAATCTCTGGTTGAGCTAAAAACGGCTTGTGCGCCTTGGCACATCACTGATTTCATTGAGCCGGCGCCGTGTCCGCGGACATAATATTGCCGCGGATATTAAGGATCAGCGGCGCCTGATCGCTGCGGTCCGTGATGATGGTGAGCCGGTCGTAATAACGCCCCGGGGTTTCAGCGGTGTTCTCAATGAGCAATTCGTAGACTTTTTTCCCGTCTTCTTCCTTTTCCGTGACAAAATGACGGATATCCTTGCCGTGTTGGGCATTGATCTGCG
Source organism: Desulfobacteraceae bacterium (assembly GCA_003597945.1). Lineage (GTDB taxonomy): Bacteria > Desulfobacterota > Desulfobacteria > Desulfobacterales > Desulfosalsimonadaceae > SURF-33. The sequence continues at coordinate 32,680 of QZJS01000083.1, forward strand.
CCAGTTTAAACGCGGGTTCGGTTTCCGGGATAATTCTTACCGTCGCGGAAATCGGCTCACCCGCTTTCCCGTTTAGAAAAACAGCCGCAGGGGTCATGGTCACAAATTTTTTAACATCGCCGGTTAAACGGACGGTCAATGTTGGATTTTCAGGGTCACTGGTCGTGATCTGGATGGTACGGTCATATTTGCCAGCGCCGCAACCCGTTGTTCCAATACGCATCATGGCCTGTCCTTCACCGCCCGGAGGAATGATTCTGTCAAACTTGACAGCGGACAGTCCTCACCCACCGCGGACGCGAATGATTTGCAGGTCCGCTTCGCCGGTGTTTTTAATGACGATATGCTGAAAAACATCGGGGCCTTCGTATACCGTACCGAAATCATAAGCATCTTTGGGCAGTTGCGCCATCGGCGCGCCCTCCCCCTCGGCCGCATATGCCGGGGCGAATGTCACGGATATGCAAAACAGAACCATCACCTCTATCATTATTTTGCGTGTGATACGTTCCATATGCTCTTTTCCTTTCCTGTTTTTATCGTTTCCCGCCAGGCCTTTAACCCCGCTTACCAAAGATGGCGACGGGATGCAGACCTGGAGAACCTCTTAAGTTCTCTTTGATTAACGGCTTTAATTTATGGAGCCGGTCCATGCTTGCCGCCACAATGCCCCACCACGCATGTATCCCCGTCTCTGATGGCCAGTCTGCTTTTCAATTTTTTTTCATCTTTCATAAACGTCGGTTCGTTTACATGGTTTTTCACTATATTAAACAGGGCACGGTGGAATTCGGATTGATCTTTAAGCGCGTAATAATACGCCCATCTGCCTTTTTTTTCGTTGTCGACCAGACCTGCTTTCTTCAGGATGCTTAACTGCCTCGAAACCTGATATTGCGGGACGTTGATGGTATCGACCAGTTCGCAGACGCAAACGCTCACCTCAGTCACGGCCAGCAGTCGCAGCAGCCGCAACCGGATCTCATCGGATAACGCCTTAAAGATATTCTGATATTTCAGCAAAAGAACAACTCCCGTGGCAATATATGCACTTTTTTGCATATATACGCCCGGTCTTTCCGCCTGTCAAATGTTTTTTCAGGAAATTATATATTTATTTAAAGAATATGCCGCCGGCTCGACAGCGGCTGGATGATGGAAAAATTCAAAACACTAACGCAAGAAAGGGCTGGATTTACCTGCCCGCCGCGGGCCGTGCCCCGATAACCCGGTACTGGGCGATCTGGCGGGAAATGGCGACCAGTTCGTCATTTCCGTCCCGGAGTTCGCCGTCGGCCTCCAGCAGGCCGCAGTTGACGAAACAGGTTCGAAAAACGCATTTCAGCCAGCGGGTTTGCGGGATGTTGCGGATATTAACGGACAATTCGATGGTGGGCACCCAGGCGGCCATTCCCTGGCTGGCAAAAATCGGCGGCGGTAAGGCATCAGCGGCAAGGGCTACGGAAAGCAGGTCAAAAGGCCGGCCGTCCTTAAACGTCAGCCATCCCCGGTGTTCGGATTTATCCGTCAGGCGGCCCTCCATCCATCCGCCGCATGCGGGATCAAGGCGGACGTCCAACTGGCGGTAAAGGGTATACCCCGGCAGCTCGGGAATCGCCATGCAAGTGTCAAGAGGCGCGATATCCGGCGGCGATTTCTCGTATCGCAGGATAAAGCATTCATCGGTCTCAACGGAAAACGTCCCCAATGCCCGAATCTTTTCCTGCCCGTCTTGAAAAAGTCCGGCCTGCATCCGCGAAAACTGGGTGGATTCAGCCATTTTGGCCACTTCGATCTCAACCGGACCGGGCATGGAGCGGGCAAGATAATTGATGGTTAAAATCGGCGTTCCCTTTTTATCGCTGGCCTGCATCATGGCGTTGGCCATCAGCGCGAGCAGATAGCCGCCGTTGGGGTTGCCGTTGATGGACCAGTCTTCACTGATGTTCGCGCTGTATCGCGCGGGCCCGATGGGAGTTATCGTGATATCCTGATCGAACAGATACATGGATTATATTGCTCCTGAAAAAAAGATATTGTTTCCACTGAATTTGAGATCCACAGTGGGTGTATCATACGGTTGATCCTCGATCAAGACAAACTCGAGGATAAAAAATACATTGAAAACCGGCGATGGATCTGCGATATATTTATGAAAATCGCATATTCTTCATTGACTTCAACACTTCATGAAAGGAGCAATCCGTGAAAATCTTTCATCTTGTTTTTCTCCTGGCGACAATTCTCTGCCTTGTTGCGCCCCAATCGCTTCTGGCGGCCGGGTGAGGCTGCGCGACCACGTCGCAAAGTACCTCTCAGGTTGAGGGGTCTCAAATCCATGATCGCATCAGCATGCAGGATCAGGCTTCAGATAAGTTCGGTCTGTCGCTGGGTGTCGGCGGCAAATACGAATCCTATATCGTCGAGACGCTTTATGATGAAAACTCAGGCAAAAATACCGGTGATACCGCCGCCTACGGGCTCTTTTCAGCATACTGGCAGCATAAAACGGATGAAAACCGGGGGCTGCGCTTAAATTACAGTCTTTACGCGGATCTCCATGACAAATTCAGTGAATATGATTTGATGGAACACATGTTTTCCGTGGAACCCCAGTGGGTCCGGGAAAATTTTATTTACAGTCTGCCCATCCGATACACCTACGCCAGAGAGGACAACCAGTCAAAATATCATCGGTATGCCGTGGCCCCGACCCTGACATATGTCATTCCCGATTCAAAACATGCCTTTGAATTCTACACAACGGCATCGCTGATCGACGATGTGGACCAGTACGTCGATTTTGACGAAGACGCCTATACTTACGGCGGCGGCATCGGGTACCTGATGTTTTCCGGCAACAGGACCTATTTCAGAATTTCCGCCGATTACAACCGGTTCCATTATGACGCCAGGAGATGGGATTATCTCGGAGAGGTAACGCCGGATAAACGCGAGGATGAAGTAATGACCTTAAGCGCCATGCATAATATTCAAATCAACAGCTACCTTGATGTCAATGTCGCTTACATCTTCATCCATACCGATTCCAATGTGGCGTTTTATACCTATGACAAATACATCATCCAAACGGGTATCACGGCCCGTTTTTAAAAAGAGAAAAGGAGGCCCCCATGAGAGAACTCAAGTTAAAGCCTGGCGATCCCGCACCGGAATTTTCACTGGCGAATCAGAAAGACGAACTGGTCACCCTGTCCTCGCTGAAAGGGAAAAAAGTGCTACTCTCTTTCCACCCGCTGGCATGGACTTCCGTATGCGAAGTCCAGATGAAATCCCTTGAAATCAAAAAGGGGGATTTTGACAAATCAAACACCGTTGCCCTGGGCATCAGTGTTGACAGCGCCCCCAGCAAAAAAGCATGGGCCGCCCATCTCAACATTGAACACACCTCCCTGCTGGCCGATTTCTGGCCCCACGGGAAAGTCGCGGCGAAGTATGACCTGTTTATCGACAAACTCGGCATTTCGGGCCGGGCCAATATCCTCATTGATGAAAAGGGGAACATTGAAAAGATCTGGGTGTATGAGATCCCCCAGATCCCGGACATCGAGGCGGTTTTGCAGGCATTAAAATAGGAACCCGACTTTTTGAGAAATCATAAATTATATGATCATATGGCATGAAAACGGACCAATCCCCGGGTAAGACCTGGCGCGTCAGCGACCTCATCGACCTGGAATATTTTCTGGGGACAACCACCGAAGAAAAGCCGGGAATCGATAAGGACGCGGACGCGGCCGGCGCAGAGGAGCGCCGTATATACCTGGCGTTTTCCCAATCCCACGCCCCGCCCTTTTCCCGCCGGGAACTGCTGAAATTCTGGCTTGGGGAAAAACGACAAAAGGAGAGGCCCGGGATCAATCAGGGCCGGACACCCGGCGCCATGTTCCAGGAAGCCCTGTCCCTGACCCGTCTTGTCATCATTATCACGGCCCTGCTGTCCGGCATGGCCCTGGCCTGGTCCGTGCTCTCCTACCGGGGCGCGGAACCCATCAATATCTTTACCTGCCTCTGGGTCTTTATCCTCCCCCAGGTGCTGATGCTCATCCTTTTGTGCTGCATGGCCGTTTTCCGTCGTCTGGGCCTGTCTTATGAAGGATGGGGGATCTATCCCCTGCTGGCGACATTGCTCCGCCGGGCCGCCATGGGCCTGAAATCCGCCGGGGAAAACCGGCTTTCCGGGGAACGCCGGCATCGCATCCATGCGGTATTCGGCATGATCGGCCAGCAAAAAACCCTTTACGGACCGATTTTTTACCGACCGGTCTTTATCCTCTTCCAGATTTTCGGGGTCTGTTTTAATATCGGCCTGATGGGGGCCAGCCTGCTCAAAATCATGATTACGGACCTGGCTTTCGGATGGCAGACCACCCTTCAGGCCGGCGCGGAATCCGTCCATGGGCTCGTTGCATGGATCGCCCTGCCCTGGTCCTGGCTGCCCCCGCTGTTTCCGGCCCACCCTTCCCTGTCCCAGATCGCGGGAAGCCGGATCATTTTAAAGGACGGCATGGCCCATCTGGCCACTCCGGACCTGGTCTCCTGGTGGCCGTTTCTGGTAATGGCCATCATGGTTTACGGCCTGATCCCGAGGGTCCTGCTTCTTGCATACGGCATCGCGTCCCAGTCCCGGGCCCTTGGCAGGCTGGATTTTTCTCAGAGCGCATGCGACCGCCTGATCCGGCGCATGCAGACCCCGCGGTTGGAAACCGGCGGCCGCCCTTTACCGCGCCAAACGGGAACCGACGAAAGGCCCGCCATGCCGCCTGAAGGGCCGGCCGATCCCGCCACCGAACAAGAAACGCTTGTTATCACGGGGATCCCCGAAGAACTCCATGATCGTTTCGTCGAAACGGATATCCGTGACAGGATGCGCCTGATTTTAGGGCCGGTACTGCTGCATCGATTTCTGTACCGTGGCGATGCGGCCGCGGACATCCGGGTGCTTGAAGCCCTGCTGGCCGAATTGTCCGCAGGAAAAACAGCCCTTTCCGATATTCGGATCATGTTTGTGCAGGAAGCCTGGCTCCCGCCCATCCGGGAAACCCTGTCCTGGATTAAGGCCATGCGCCGGGCCGCCGGGCCGCGCACCGGCATGATCATCGGCCTGGTGGGAAAACCGGTTCGGGAAAATCCGCTCACATCCCCGGCTGATGCCGACCGGCTCATCTGGCAGCAGGCCGTGTCCGGGCTGGGTGATCCCTACATCCGTGTGGAAACACTGGGAGGATAGCGCATGCAGGAAAACATCCCGGTATTTGCCGTCATCGGTCATCCCAACGAGGGGAAATCCTCCGTGGTCTCCACTCTGGCCGAAGACGACAGCGTCCGCATCAGCCCCACCCCCGGCGAAACCCGTCAGTGCCGGGCCTATCCGGTGATGATCGACGGCGAGGAAATCATCCGTTTTATTGACACGCCGGGATTTCAGGAGCCCCGGCAAACCCTGGAGTGGATGCGGGCCTATTCCGGCCCCGTGCTCCAAATGGCGGCCGATTTCATCGAATCCCACGCCCATGATCCTGATTTCACGGATGAACGCGAGCTGCTTTCACCCCTGGCCGATGGCGCGGGCATCGTATACGTGGCCGACGGCTCACGGCCCATGCGGTATGTCGATGCCATGGAAATGGAAATCCTGCGATTGACCACCCTGCCGCGCATGGCCGTCATCAACGCCAAGGAGAAAAACCGGCCGGAATTCGCCGACGCCTGGATCATTGAATGCCGGAAACATTTCAACACCATCGTGATCTTTGACGCTCACCAGGCGACTTATGGCGATCGGATCGAACTTCTGGAAAGCCTCAAAACCATTGACCCGGACCAACGACCGGCCCTGACACGGGTGATTGCCGCCTTTGAAAAGGACTGGCAGCAGCGGCTGACCGATACCGCTGAAATCATCGTAGACCTGGTCCAGACGGCCGCAGGCCATACGGTCGATAAAGCCGCAAGCTCCAAGGCCCAGGCATCGGTGGTCATGGCCCCGCTGAAGGAACGCTTTCAGGCCGAGATCCATGAGATGGAAAAATCCGCGCACAAAAAAATCCGGCGGCGCTTCAAACACAATATTTTCAGCGATGAACTGCCGCCCCATCCCATCCTCAATGACGATCTGTTCTCGAAAAAAACCTGGCGGGTTCTGGGGATGAAAAACTGGCACCTGGCCGCCGCGGGCGGCGCGGGCGGCGCCGCCGTAGGCGCCAAGATCGATCTGGCCACCGCCGGGCAGAGCCTGGGCCTGTTCACCGCCATCGGCGGGGTTATCGGCGCGGGGGCCGCGGCATTGGGGATAAAACCCGCCGCAAAGGCCACCATCAAGGGGCTGCCCCTGGGCCATATGAAAATCCAGGTAGGCCCGATACAAAATGATCAATTACTCTATGTTCTGCTGGATCGGTGCCTGATCCATTTCCGTCAGGTCATCCAACGGGCCCACAGCCGCCGTGATCCGTCAGTGCAGGTAGAAGAACTTTCCACCGCCAACCGGGCCGGATTAAGCGCCGGCATGGAAACGTCGGCCAGGGAAATGTTTTCCCAATTTATCCGGGCCGCGCGCAGACGCGACACGCTTGACATCGAAGTCTTCAAACCCGCTGTCACGGATATCGTATCCGGCATGCTCAGACAGCTATCCACCTCCAGCGCCTCTGTTTGATTCCGTTCGTCAAGCCTTATCGTTTGTCAAAAAGTCTTTTTGTGAAACCGTCAAGTTTGCCTTTTACTTACGCGGCTTCCTCTGGATGCTTTCTCTTGACACCCATGAAAAATCGTCTATATTCTCTAACGCTTTGCCCATCAACATCCACATTCAACCGAGGAAACACCGATGAACCGCTTCGCTTTATTACGCTTTCTTGTCGTCGCACAATTACTGATCATTTCGTCGACCCCGGCACTCTGCCTGGAGGCCCTGTCCAGAGATCCCTATGTGGGCGCCATTGTGGTTGACGCATCCGACGGCCGCGTTCTGTTTGAGGATAATGCCGACGCCAAAGCCTATCCGGCCAGCATGATCAAGCTCATGAACCTGCTGATCATTCTTGACGCGGTGGATAAAGGACAGCTTCGCATGGATGAGATCGTGACCGTATCCGCCGAAGCCTCCCGCATGGGAGGTTCGCAGGTGTATTTAAAAGAAAAGGAAACCTTCACGGTGGAAGATCTGCTCTATGCCATGATCGTCCAATCCGCCAACGACGCGGCCCTGGCCCTGGCTCAGCATTACGCCGGCAGCAGGGAAGGTTTTGTAGATCTAATGAACAAAAAAGCCATGGAGCTGGGCATGAAGGATACGGTGTTTCATTCGGTGCACGGTCTGCCGCCCGGAAAAAGCCAGATGCCCGACCTGACCACGGCAAGGGACATGGCCCGCCTCGGCCGGGCACTGGCCAATCGGCCGGAGGCGCTTGTTTTCACATCCACCATCGAACGTGCCTTCCGGCCGGATGCGGCCCAGCCCTTTATCATGAGGACCCACAACCACCTGCTGAAAAATTTCGAAGGGTGCGACGGCTTGAAGACCGGCTATTACAGTGCCGCCGGCTTTTCCATTGCCGCCACGGCTCAGAAAAAGGGGGTCCGGGCCATTGCCGTGGTCATGGGGAGCACCAACAACAAAATCAGGGATGCCAAGGCAAGAGAGATTCTGTCGAAGGGGTTAATGGAACTGGTGCTCAGCGCGCCGCCGCCGGCTCCGGCCGCATCGGCGACGGTTGCTCCGGCAGCATCCGAACCGGCATCCGCCGCAGATATTTCCGCCGATATCGCCGCAGAGGAGACGGCCCCCGGGATGGTGATGATCCGGAAGCGCACGCTGGTGATTGCCGGCCTGATCAATGCCGCCGTCATCCTCCTGCTTGCCGTTGCCCTGGTCCGCAGCCGTTCGGCAAACAGACGGTTCTGATTTCAAACGGATCGAGCAAAATCGGACTTTTTACGGCTTGACCAATGTTTACTAAAAAAAAGCAATCCATCGTTTTTAACTCCCTATTTCAATTCGGGCGGGATGACGGCCACGGGAATGGGATTCATTTTATGCGCGTTGGCCCGCCGGAAGCGGCGATAAATGGAAAGGACCGCTTCCTGCCGGTCGGTCAGGTTATGGTTCGCCCGCTGATCGGGCGCCGCGTCATATTTCATGGCCCATTCCAGTTCGTCGTAGGATGCGCCGATCTGGGCCTCGTCGCTGCGGTTGTCGGGCCAGAGACCGTCGGTGGGGGTCGCACTTAAGATCCCTTCAATAATTCCCAGCGCCCTGCCTACGGCGCGCACCTCGGATTTCATCAGGTCCGCGATGGGGGACAGATCCACGCCACCGTCGCCGTACTTGGTGAAAAACCCCACGCCGAAATCCTCCACCTTATTGCCGGTGCCGGCCACCAGCAGCCGGTGATGACCGGCAAACGCATACAGGGTCAGCATCCGCAACCGGGAACGGGTGTTGGCCATGCTCATGGGGTCCTGGATCTCTGCCGGCAGTGCCTGTTCGATGGACTGAAACGACGGGGTCAGATCCACAGTCACATCGATGACATTGTCAAAACGCCGCTTTAACCAGTCGATATGCGCCGATGCCAGGGCCACCTGCTCCGGCGACTGATAAATGGGCATATTCAGCGCCATAACCGTCTTTCCCGTCCGCGCGCAAAGGGTGGAGGTCACTGCTGAGTCGATCCCGCCGGACACGCCCACCGCAAAACCGTTCATGCCCGCATTGGCGCAGTAGTTCCCAAGCCAGTCCGTCAGATAATTAATCACCTGTTCCGTTTTCATCTTATTATCTCGTTTCCTTCCATATTTCTGGGTGAGATGATAAAAGAATGATCTGTGCTTCACAACCGCATAGAAAATAAATTCGGCCGAAACAACTCCGGATAACTGTGACATCCCATAAGCACGTTTACATAAAAAGCCAGGAATACACATCCATGTAATAGTAATAATACGTATGTCCGCCGTTCCACAGTCCCGCAAAGGTAATAATAAGGCCTGCGATCAAAGCCGCTATGCCTGGCGCCTCAAACAGACGGATGGCGCCTCCCTTGGCGCGCAGCCGATGGCGACATATGAGTTCGGAGATTCCCACGCAAAGAAGGTTAACCCCGATATTTCCAAGGATAAGGGGATGCAAAATCAAAAAAACCAGTTCGCCGAAGGAATATATTCCGATAAAGTGGGCGTAGGTTTTCGCGATCCATACCACCGGCGTAATGAGGCTGGCCAGCATGCGCTCGGAGAAGCTTGCACCCCGAAAAAACGCCAGCGTGTTCACAAAAAGCGGCCCCAACCAGATCGTAGCAAACATTAGTATTGCTGATGTATAGACAACGATTTCCTGAAGCAAGACATTTTGGATCGCTCCGGATAAATCATAGGCATTGATGGATATGATCATCAATCCCAGCGTGACCGCCGCCGGAAATATCAGTCTGCGGGTAATAGTCTGTTTTTTCATGCGCTTCCCCCTTTTGTTTATGACTTAAAGCATCACCTGCCCATACCGGCATCAAGGGCGCTGCTATCCCTTGGTGTAATATCTGTACCCGGTTTCATGCTTTAGTTTTTCCAGTTCGGCACGGAGTTCCGAAAGAAGCGCTTGAAATTCCGGCTTCCTGATGATATTATTTTTTTCTCCCGGATCTTTTCTCAGGTTATAAAGCTCGGCAGGGCGCACATCATTGTGATAGGTGATGTATTTATATTGATCGGTCCTCACCGCCGTCATGCCTGGAATAGGTATGGGGAACACTGGAAAATGCTCATAGAGAAAATTCGACCTGATCTCAGCTTCGGGATTTTTGAGCGCCGGGACAAGACTTATCCCTTGCATTTCTTCCGGTACCGGTATGCCGATCATATCCAGAAGCGTTGGGGCAAGGTCGATGTTGAGCGCCATCTGGCTCACCCGCCTGCCTGGTTGCCGGATTTCTCCCGGATACCGCACCATGAAGGGAATACGTATGGACTCCTCGTAGGGGTGGCGTTTATCATAACGCCCTTGTTCACCCCAGGAATGGCCGTTATCGCCCGCATACACGATAATTGTATTATCCAGGGCCCCCATCACCTCCATTGTCGAAAACAGCCTGCCGGTCTGTTCGTCCACGGAAACAATGGTCTCGCAATAATTACGGTAGAGCATATTCATGGATATGGGAGCGCCCACAAACATATGGTTGTTTGTGTAGGTGTTGAAGATATTGGATTCCCGGGGGAGCTGCAGGTCAACTCCCTTATAGATGCCCCGAAGATGTTTCGGGGGCCTGAATCCGAAATGCACCGCCTTGTGCGAAAGATACAGACAAAAAGGGTTGGCGCGGGGCCGCTTTATGTATTCCAGGGCGAAATCGGTCAGATCGTCGGTGATGTATTTCCCAGGTCGGGATGTTTCTACGCCGTCAATGATAAGCGGGCAGTCATAGTAAACGCCCTGACCGCCTTCCTTGGTAAAGGTAATGAAATGATCAATCCCCCGCAGCTGAGGAAGATCCCTGCCTGGCATGTGCCATTTCCCGATAAAGGCGGTATCATACCCGGCGGCCTTTATATATTCCATGAACGTGGTATTGCTATTATTCCAGGGCGTGTGATTGGTCACTACCCCGTGCCGGTGCGCATACTGTCCCGTAAGGAAACTCGCCCTTGAAGGGCTGCACAGCGATGTGGTGACGAAACTGTTCTCAAAGATCACACCTTCATTGGCGATCCGGTCCAGATTGGGCGTCTGAAGAAACGGGTGTCCCATGCAGCCCAAATGATCCCAGCGATGATCATCCGTGAGAATAAAAATGATATTGGGTTTGTCCGCGCGACGCTTTACGGTCTCCGGCACGTAAACATCGCGGGGTAAAATATGATGCACACGGTTGTCGCCCTCCGGACCGCAACAAGGGAGCACCCCCAGGCCCATCCCGGCAATGCCCGCCATGACAGCGGCGCCGCCCGTCTTTTTAAGAAACTCCCGACGACTGAGATTATTGTTTTCCAATGGGTGTTTTTTATTTTCCATGACATTGCCTCCTCTTACATGATGGGGCATCACCCAAAAGCGGCAACTTCGATTCTTTTCGAACTTCCAGGCGAGTATTTTTAGCCTAAAGGCAAACCCAATGCTCGGGTTATGGCTCGATCAGATTAAAATTGCGGCAAGAATAACCAGGGCATGTTTCATCAAGGGCCTCCACAGGAAAATTTTTTTAACTTCCGCATTTCCGCTTAATTTCAGCAAGCCATCGGGACTGCTCCTGCTGATATTCGGCCTCGGTTTTGTCGCGGCCAGGGTCATCCGGATTTTCGCAGTCCGGCGTATTCACCTTCAGGGATTTAAAAAACCGGATAATCCTTTCAATGCGGGCCGCTGCAGTAATATTGTTCTGAGTATCGCTCATACCGTTTCCTCATCCGGGACGACCGGCAAGTCTGCCATGCCATGTGGTTGCGGGCGGGCCAGACACATGGACGGTTGCCGCTCAATGGATAAGATCGTTTTTCGATCATCTGCCACCGAAAAACTTCTCGAATGAGCCGAATTATAAAAGACAGGCCATGAGGAGTCAACGATTCAGAGAAACACGGCTCAAAAGAAGCTTTTGAAAGGCCCGGGTCAGCAAACAATCCCCATAAAACGATCCTTTAGACGATCCTTTAGGCTTGACAGAAAAACCGATTCGTGCGACATATCGACTAATTCCAGCATCCAAACAGTTCATTGCCCCTTTCAAATGTCGATACATCGCTGTCTCTTGCGATTTGAAAAGCCGCCGTCAAACGGAGGATTGATAGACAGGAAAACGTCAAGATCCTTTCATTCCAAACAACCCATTGCCAGGTTAAGGAGGATGTATGAAAAAAAAACGATGGTTGATCCTGTTTTGCGTATTGGTGTTTAGCGGTTTTACAATGGCGGCGGACGCGGCCGTCAAAACGTTAAGGGATGACAAGGGGGTCTGGTTCATCAAGGGCGAGCCCACTGACAGCTTTTTTGATGTTTTCGAGGCAATGGGATACGCCGTGGCAACGGACCGGCTCTGGCAGGCGGAATCCTTTCGAAGAGCCGCAAATGGGCAACTGGCTGCAATTTTCGGCCCCGACTACCTTCAACAGGACATGCTGGTCCGCATGACCGGATACTCCAAGGCGGAACTGACGGCCGGATACAATAATCTGGATAACGACTCAAAAATGATGATTGACGGCTACGTAGCCGGCTTTAACCGTCGCATTGCGGAAATTACCGCCAACGGGGCCATAAGACCGTTTGAATTTCATGCCCTGAAATTTGTCCCGGCCCCCTGGACCCCGGAAGACGTGATGGCCTGGCAGGCCCTGATGCTGCGCCAGTTCGATCCCGAGGCTCAGAAACGGGGGCAGTTGAATAACGCGGCCCTGGTGCAGTATCTGACCACGGTTTTCGGCCCGGCCGCGGGTATGGGCATGTTTTATGACCTGCGCTGGCTCAATGATCCGTCGGCCACCACCTATATTCCGGGATCCGGGGATCATAACGCTTTTTCAGCAACCGGCAATCTGACTTCACGGATACGCGTGCCCGCTCTTCCTATAGATGCCTTGCCGGAAATCAATCTTGAGGAGGTGGTTCAAAACCTGGAAAACCTCTGGGCGGACCGCGAGGAAAAGCTCAGAAAAATCAATGCCTACGCGGAAATGGGCTCCTATGCCTGGGTAATCAGCGGAGATAAAACCGCCTCGGGCCGGCCCACCATCTATTCCGGTCCCCAGATGGGTTTCGATACGCCCGCCATCATCATGGAAGGTTCCATTGATGCCGCCGGGCTAAGAATTTCTGGCATGGCCATTGCCGGATTGCCCGGCATCGTCATCGGCCGGACCCCCCATCATGCCTGGTCCATGCAGGTGGGCCACGCCCGCACCACGGATTATTATTTTGAACCGCCCCCTGCCATGGCGCCGACCGGCTATTACACCTCCCGGTCGGAAACCATCCAAGTGGCAGGCCAGGGCCCGGTGACCATCCAGGTCTATCGTTCGCCCCATGGACCCATCGTCAGTCCTGTGAATTTCAACCCGGCGACCTACAACATGACCACCGACGGACCCATCGTGGCTTGGAAATACGCGCACTGGGGCATGGAGCATGGAACAATTTCGGCATTTCTTAGGATGGCCCGGGCCCAGAGCATGGACGAATTCGGCGCGGCTTTAGAGGATGTAGGCGTCAGCCAGCACTTCTGCTACGCGGACAATGAAGGAAACATTGCCTACTGGATGTCTGGCGCGGATTACGTCCGGCCCAACCAGAATGCGCAAGGGGCTCCCGTGGACTGGCGTCTTCCCCAGGGGATGTTTTTCCCGGCCGTCATGCCGGCTGAATGGACGGACATACGTCGTCCGCTTTCCACGGACCGAAACACCTCGCAAGGCTTCTATACCGGCTGGAACAACAAGACAAGCAATGATTACGGAAACGCCTATAACAACATGAGCTATTACTTCGGTCCGTTTCACCGTGCCCATGTGCTGGAGGAATATCTGGCTGATAAAAGCGACCTGACATTCGAGGAAATCCGGGACTTGGCCCTAAACATCGCCACCACCGATTCCTTTGGTAACGGCGGAAATCCATGGGCATTCGTGAAAGACGATTTCGAAAACGCCGTGTCCCAGAATTCCACGGCGGCCCGAAGCCAGGCGCTTGCCGTTATGGATGATTTTGACGGCCATTTTGTCGACGGCGGACCGGACAACTGGGCGTCCGGGATGGATCGATCCGATGCATGGATGCTTGCCGACGCATGGATGCGCGAAGCCATCGATCTGACTTTCCGGGATGAACTTGGCAACTCCACCATCGAATACGATCCGGATGCGGAACCCGGGAAACGATGGAAAAACCCGCAGGTGTTGTTTAACGTGCTGATCCGCGGCCTTGCTGGTGAAGATGCTTCCGTGGTTAATAATTACAACTGGTTCCAGAATGTTGCCGATCCGGAAGCTCCCCAGACCGCCGAAGAAATCATCGTGGCGGCATTAGACAATGTGCTTGCCGCTCTGGGTGAAAGGCCCTGGGGCATTGACAAGCGCGGCGAAATCGAATTCAATCATCCGATGTTTAATAATGAGCCGGTAAAACTCAATCCCCTGCACAAAATACCCTTTTCCTCACGGTCCACATACGCCCACTGCGTTGAAATGGGTAAATTTGGACCCAAACGGATTGAAAGCATGTTCCCCCTGGGCCAATCCGGCGACATCCGGGGATATGCCATCGGAACCGATTTGATATTCGACCGGAATTTCTTCTCCATGACCGGCGTTTATGATGACTTTTCCCATCGCCGTTTCAAGGATGAAACGGGCAAAGGCGGCAGTACCTGCTTTATTAAAGCACTGATGGACAACCAATAATATCGCTTTCCTTCCCGCCGCGGGCGGCATCGTCCGCGGCGGGAAACCTGCAACATTGTGCTACTTCGATTCAGTTGGATACTCGCTCTTTTTCCATTCGTTCCATCCGCCCTTGAGCGCAAATACCTTCGGGTAACCTTTTTCCATCATTTTAAGCGCAAGACCTGCGCTGGTTCCTTCGTTCTTTCACGTACAATAGAGAACAATAGTCTTGTCTTTTGGGTATTTATCCGCCCAGGCATCAAAATTCCGATAGTTTTCCCTCACCGCACCTTTAATCTTCTCGCCGGCCAGAAACCATGACGTATACGCACGGACATCGATAATGACAACATTGGGTTCCCCGAGCAGGGCCTTGAGATCATCTTTGTCCATGCGAACCGCCTCGGCTCCGGCCACGACAGATGCCAGAAAAATCTGAAATACAAATACAGCCGCCAGGGCCGCTGCAACGCGATATTTCATTTCGTTTCCCTCCCAATTATTCGCATTTGTTTTCAGGGCCGCCATAAAAACAACGCCCCTGCAGATGAAGGCCTCATACAAAGGGAAATCTTAAGGCCTTCGCTATTACTTCCGTGAAAAATGCAAAATCCGCTTTACCTGATTACAAAACCTTCAACGGATGCGGCGACATATTGATTTTTATAATATGTATGGGATGCGGATGTGTCAAACATATCGCTTCTGCGTTTTGCCGGCTGGCAAAACGGGTCCGAGAAAAAATTTGACTGGGCCACAGCGGAGGCGTATCGCAGCCCTGCCATTGCTTTTCTCCGTGAGTTGAAAATCCACAGTCCCAAGCCTCGACTTCATCTTTGCAATTTACCCAATATGGTTAATATTAGTTATTATAAGTTATTTTTTTATTAAAATTCGGCCTGATTTAATAAATAATTGACTTTTAGCTTCTAATATTGATATCAATCCAACCTTTATATGCCTTTTTCGACCGCATCAGTTCAAATAACGGGAGCGGCAATGTCTATATCCGATACTGTTTATAAAAAATCATCTTTGTATTTATATCCATACTGGTTGTTTTTCATTATTTATGGTCTTTTTTTTCCGGTAACGGCCGAGCCTTCGCCACCCGGCCCGACCGCGCCGGCAGTCGTAGTCCCCATAGCCGCTTCCGGGATCGATGTGGTCGTCGGCGGCCTTTTTCAGACGGATTACCGGTATTACACGGAATCCGAACGACCGGACAACCGGTTCATGATCCGCCGGGCGCAAGTGGAATTAAGCTCGCAGGTTAGACCGTGGCTGATGCTCAACCTGGAATATGAGTTTAAAGACGACACCATCGATCATCTTCAGGATACGTTCGCGGAAATCTCCTTCGGATCTCACGCGGCCCGCATCGGCCATTTCAAAAAACCCTTCGGCCTGGAACAGCAGAGCCCGGATGCGGGCATCTGTTTTGCCGAACGTTCCATGGGCGAATATTTATCGCCCGGCCGTGATGTCGGCCTGATGCTGCACGGCGCGTTTTCAAAAAACCGCCTCCACTACGCCGCCGGTCTGTTCAACGCGGACGGCGACAATGTCGGCAATCGATCCGACGGCAGGGATGATCCGGAAATGGTCGGCCGGCTGGTGCTGGCGCCCTTTGCCGACTCCGGCAACGAGTACCTGCGATATCTGCAATTCGGAGGTTCCGGGGCCTTTGCCCGAATCAACCTGAGCACGCTCGATGTTAAGGTGAAGACCACCGGCATGGTCGATACCACCCGAAACATCTACGTGTTGTCCAACAATACCAAGTTCGGCGTGCTGCAAGCCGCCGATACCCGCTGGCGGCTTGGGGCCGAGGCGGCCTGGGCATGGCGGTCTCTGGCCTTGCAGGGCGAATACATCCGCCTGACGTATACGGATTTAAAACCCGTGGGAAATCCGGCGATGAACGCGGATTTCAAATCCTGGTACGTGAACGCCCTTTATTTTTTCACCGGCGAGACCCCGTCGTTTTCAGGGGGCGTGCTTCAACCCATCGCGCCGCGCCGGCCCTTTGATCCCGCCGCCGGCGGTTTCGGGGCATGGGGAATCGCCATCCGTTACGCGCGTTTCCTGGGCGATGAGAACTGGATCAACCCGGCGGCCTTTGTCTCCGTTGAAAAAGCGGATGCCGTCAGCCTGGCCGTTAACTGGATTCTGGTCCCGATGCACAAGATTGTCCTGGATTACACCTGTACGGACCTGTCCGAGCCCATTCGCGTCCGGGTGCATCCCGACGGCGCCATTGATTACATCGATAAGGAAAATGTGGTGACGATTCGATATGTTATTGATCTTTAACTGAAAAAAACAAGGAGGGAAAATGCGTACACGAAAACTGGTTATTCTGTTAATCACACTGGTGCTGATACCCGGCGGCGTCCTTTTTGCCGCTTACCATCACATGGGAGAGCGGGATTCGGGGAAGTTTCTGGACGCCTACCCGGAACTGGCCGGCACCAAGCTGGACCATTGCGCCCTGTGTCACAGCGGCGGCTCCTATGTAAACAACCAGGGCCGGACGGTTACCATGGGCTCCTGCCAGTGGTGCCATTATTCCTACGGGTATGACGGCTCGGGCGACATTGCCGACACCATGAACCAGTACGGCATTGATTTTAAAGCCTACGGCCGAAACGTCGCGGCGGTCATGGCCATTGAAG
>QZJS01000089.1 GCA_003597945.1 Desulfobacteraceae bacterium
GGAAGCGCCGCCGGCATTGCCCGCGTGATTCGGTTCGCCGGTTTCCTTTGTGGCTCCAACGTTGCTCCCGGTCGCTTGGCCGCCCACGCCCGTCAGCTCGGATGCAGTCCCGTAGGTGCTGTTCACGGGGGGGATAAACTCGGCTTCACCGTTTACAACGCTCCCCAAATAGTCGCCATGGGCCAGGAGTACCGGAAAGGCAGCCGGGCCGATGGGTTCGTTCAAATCCGATCCGATCAGCAGATGGATATATTCGCCTTCGGCGGCATATCCGGCATCCGTGTTGTTTAGTTCCGTGGGAACAATGACCAGCGGATAGACGCCGGGATCCCGGCCCGGGTTCAGGGAAACGCTTAGGGTAAACAGCGTGGCCGGGCCCGCCGCGGCCGGAACGCAGCGGGCCGCGGATATGAGCATCCGGTTGACGCCGTCGGAGACATGGTTGGTGATCAGAGGCTGGTCGTAGGCGATTTCATCCACAATGGCGGGAATGATGATGTAAACGGGATTGCCATATTCATCCAGAACCGGAGCGCCGAATTCATCGATTCTTGGGAATTTGATGACCTCGCCCTCGTATATCGGGTCGTCTGTCGTATCCAGCGGGTCAAACTGGTTGAAAAACGTGTCGAAAAACACGCTGTCCACGCTCACGGTCAGCGCATCGCTATACGTCAGGGTAAAAGCGGCCCCGGCAAGCGTTTCGGCCTCATCCACGGTGATGTCAATATTGAGGATATCACCGACATTGCCGCTGCCGGCGCCCACGGTCAGGGTTACGGCCGAGGCGGGGCCGGCAAACAGCAGAAGTGTTAGAAAAATCATGGAAAGAGAAAAACAGCGTTTCATATATGCACTCCCTTTTATTTATTATCAGGTTTATCTTCAGCAGATGGGTTGCGTAAAATTCGTAAAAAACGGGTCGCGAAAGCGCCACCTGTCGGTAAAGATGCTGGGATTAAGCCTGATTCGGAGGTCGGGGGGAGGGTGATGAGGTAAATGAGGAAAACAGTTTGGCGGCCGGCGTCGATTCTTTCCATGCGGATAACAAGCCCACATCCAAAACAGAGGCCGTCAGCCAGAGGGTGTCCGGCCCGGGAAAAACGGAAGCATCATCGTCAATATGCTGGATCCGCGTTAAACCGGCAACCACCTTCAGTGTCTGCTCATGAAGATGCCAGGCTGTGTCCGCGGAACCGCTGTCGGAATGAAGGGCGACGCGGGCGGCGTTCCGGGCTGTGACAATCGCATCCCGCAGATCAACCCGATTGTCCCGGGTCACGTCCTGGGGGATAAACCGGGGCAGGCCGGAGCCAAGGCATGCGATGACCAATAACAGGGCCAGCATCCCCCGGCAAATGCCTTTATGTGTCCTCAAAACGCCCATTGATTCCCTGCTTGAAAAATCATATCCTTGGCCCCATGCGGCCAAACCGTTGCAGCGCACCGTTTTTTTTTACTTTGCAATGTTATTGCTTTTAGTCTAAATTGCGTGACAAGTCAATATCATATTCCCCGGCAGGGGAATATCATGATGGTTATGTGACGCGGAAGGATCCCCCTGATTGACGCATGCGGGCCTTATTCCGTAATTTTTTATAATTGAGAGTGCCCATGAGATATCTATGCTTTATAGTAACCACGATGTTGGTGTTTTCAATCGCAGGCGTTTACGTCCCTTCGGTTATGGCTCAGAATAGCCGGTTTCTTGCCAATCCCGCGGCCGTTTATTGCCAACAGATGGGGTACCGGTATGAAAAACGGATCGATGAAAACGGCAATGCCCATGGGGTCTGCATTTTCCCGGACGGCAGCGAAGCCGGGGCGTGGGAGTTTTTCCGGGGCAGGGCCGGGCAGCAGTTCTCCTATTGCGCGCGTCAGGGTTATGGAATTCGGACCCGGGTGCAAGCCGAAAACGGTTATGTAACCGAATGCGCGGAATGCATTATTTTCGAAAAGGAGGGAATGCCCGAGCAGCGCATGGATATGTTGGAGCTGATGAAAATCAACGGGGATTTCCCGGCCTTGACGGATGGGTTAAAGCCGTCGCCCCTGCGGCAACCGGACGGGCCGGAAGCCCGCCAAAAAGAAATAATCAACCCAAGTGATGCGGCGGAACCGGCCCGGTCGCCGCGGATGGCGGCGCTCCCGGAACCCATGGCGCCAGCCGTGGCACTGGAGGCTTTTCCCTCGGCATTTGACTGGCGCAATTACAACGGCCGTTCTTATATCGGGCCGGTCCGGGATCAGGGGAGTTGCGGGTCGTGTTACGCCTTTGGCGCGGCAGCGGCGGCTGAAGGCGCCTACAATTTTGCCGTTGGCCGTTTTGACGCCGAATGCGCTGATTTCTCGGAATCTTTTATCACCTGGTGTCTGGCCGCTTTCCCGGAATATATCACCCATTTCAGCGGGTGCGCCGGTGCGGATTATGAATACGCTGAACTCGATGCCCTGGTCCGATACGGCATTCCCGCCGAAGCGGATTATCCCTATACCATTGTGGCGCCATCCTGCTGCACCCACCTGACGGATCCGTCGGTAAAATTTGATCAATGGCATCGGGCGCCCTGCGGCGATATCGAAGGCATTAAAACCGCCATTCTGACCTACGGGGTGGTGGATGCGGCGGTAAATGTGACTTCGGCGTTCCAGAACTACACCGGCGGCATTTTTCAGGATACCCAGACCACCTGCCCGGATTGTGAAGATACGGTCACCAATCATGCCATCGCCCTGGTGGGATGGGGAACCGATCCGACTTATGGCGAATACTGGATTCTTCGCAACTCATGGGACAGCACCTGGGGAGAAGGCGGCTACATGCGCATTGCCGTCACATCGGCCCGGGTGGCCTGTGCCGTGGCATATCTGGAATATGGAACTGCCGGCCCGCCGGCCCCGGATTTTGTTTCCGCCAACTGCGACGGCACGCATCAGGCAACGGTCTGCGAGGGAGACACGCTGGTCTTCAGGGATACATCCGGCAATATTCCGGATGCATGGCTCTGGGAGATCACGCCTTCTTCCGGGCATTCATATATTAACGGCACCGGTCCTGAATCCCAGCACATCGACGTAATGTTTACCGCCCCCGGCCCTTATGATATCGCGCTCACCGTATCCAATGGGTCGGGCGACGCCGCCTTGCTCAAGCCTGACGCCGTCCGCGTGGTCAAGGGGAATACCGTTCGGCTGGATCTCACTACCGACCGGTATGGAAACGAAACCACCTGGGATTTGAAAAATGCCGCCGGAGCGATCTTCTATGCCGGCGGACCGTATGCAAATTCCCGGCAATATATCCGTGATATGTGCCTTAATGCCGGCGATTACGTGTTTACCATTTATGACTCCTATGGCGACGGCATCTGCTGTTCTTATGGAAACGGCAGGTATTCCCTGACCAACCTGGCCGACGGACAGATTTATAAGGATTCCGACGGCCGGTTCGGCGACATGCAGACAACGGCGTTCACCATCGCCGGTATTAAGGGCGACCTGAACGGCGACATGGCCGTCACCCTGGCCGACGCCGTCCTGGGCCTTCAGGTCTGCGCCGGCCTGGCGCCGTCTGGTGATTTGTTTCCCGGCGCTGACGTCAACGCCGACGACAGGGTTGGATTGGAAGAGGTGATCTTTATTTTAGGTGACTTGGCGGAAGCGCAGTGAAACAATATTTAATGGGAGGTGACGCTCTCGAAACAAGTTTTTTAGGGCTTTTTTTGCTCTATTTATCTGATAATGATTAACCTGCTTTAATTTTATTAAAGAATGTTGGAGTGGGGGAAAGATCTTTTTCAGTGCGCTACTTAGCGTCCTGTTTTGGGTTTTGGGGCATTGTCATTCTGCTGATATTTTAATCTGACCAGGTTCCAGAAAAAGAGTGCGTTTCCCGCGAGATATCGACGCCACATGCGATTCGGCTCCAGATAAAACCGATAAAGCCATTCGATTTTTTTTCGTCGCATCCATAAGGGAGCGCGTTTAATGTTGCCGGAAAGAAAGTCGAGGATCGCGCCGCCGGCGACAGCCAGTTTTACGTTGCACAACTGATCCTTGTTGCGCCATATCCAAAGTTCCTGCAAAGGAACGCCCATTGCCGTAATCAACAGATCTATTTTTTTTTCTTTTATTTGTGCAAGGATGAGGTGTTCTGTTTCTGGATCAAAAAAACCATGGTGAAAGCCAGCGATATTGGCGTCTGGACAGTGCTTGCATATATTTTCGGCCGCTTTTTCGGGGACTCCAGGTTTTCCACCTAGAAGATAAATTTTACATTTTTTGAATGACGCTCGATCGATAATCGCGGGTATCAGATCTGTGCCGTTCAGGTTGTGTTTGAAGCGGGTCCCGATTAGCCGAGCGGCAAAATCCATTCCAATGCCATCGTTGAAAACCAAGTCGGCATTTATTAATGCTTCGTGATATATTGAATATTTAAGAGATAAATTAAAGCAGTGGGCGTTAACGAAAAAAAGAGAGTGGAATGTCGTTCCGGTTAAAATCGCATCAATAGACTTTAAAGCATCTTCATATCCGAATATATTAAACTTTAAATGCAAAAAAGATTTTTGGCAATTGTTTGTCGTTACGGATAAAAATTTTTGCCCCATGAGTATCCCTTTAAAATACAATAAATCTGGGCGTTATGTTAATGATATTTCAAATGGTTGCGTATTCCGGCGAAGTCGGCCACCTGTTCCGGAGGAAGCCGACCACAGGGTCATTGTTTTGTGCAACAGTCGGTAATGCATCAGATGAAGCAGGGCATAGCGAACGCCAAACAGAGATTAATTGCCATGCGCACCGTGTGGTTAACGTGGCGAAAATAATTAACGTTATAAACTCAAATTAAATCACAATCAGGGATTTCCCCTGATTTCAAACTTAATATACTCCAGCTTCTCATTCATTAACTCCGCTTCAATAATTTTAATCCTGCTGTCCGTCTGGCTTGACGAATCCGTTTTTTCTGACACAACCACTTCAAATTTAAGAGTAATAAGGGAAATATCTTTCCCGCTAATCCCTTTTGCGCCGGCCATGACAATGATTAATTCCCCGGGTTTTTTATCATTGACGACATACATGAAAGAAGCGGCAGCGTCACCCTTTTCTGCCGTTTTGTATGTCATTTGTGTTGAATCATAGTGAATCACCAGCTTTACGCCGGCCAGTTTTTCCGCCTTGTCAATAGTAATAGGCGTTAGAATCGGCTGGCCATCGGTGATCGTCAATGGCGGGATGCAAAGCACCGGGAGGGCATCGGCCCAGGCGGGAGAAAAGGGTTGTATTGATGAGGCGATGACCATTCCCAGAAAAAGGAGAAGATGCGGCTTTTGCAATCGTCGTATTTGGGATTTGGTCTTCACTGCCGGCAATTTGCACCGAATTAAAAATAAGTTAACGGGATGGGTCGCGATAGCTGAAGCCCAGGCCGGGAAGGCCGATGTTTAAGCCAAGGCCGTGAAACACCTTGCCCCAGAACCGCGCGTTCACCATGATAATGTCTTTGTCCTGAATCATCAAGGGATGAGCTTCTTCTCCTTCATCTTCGAGGTTTACCTTGATTTCTTTTCGTTTTCCGTCTTCCGTTGCCCGCAGGATGATCAGCTCCCGGGGATCGGCAAACGGTTCAAGTCCGCCGGCGGCATAGACGGCTTCCTTGATGGACATGGTTTTTTTGATGATGTATTCGCCGGGTCGCCGGATGGCGCCGTCCACGAAGAACAAGCCGGCTTCCGGAACGTAAATGATGTCGCCGCCGTTGACGTGAACGTTGAGTTCCGTCCTGCCCTCGTTGATCAGTTGGTCGATGTTCACCAGAAAGGTGGACTGGGGAATATCAATGGCCATGTCGCTGTATCTTCGGATCTGGACGTTGCGGCCGGCCCTGTCGGTCAGACCGCCGGCCAGGGCCAGGGCATCCAGCAATCGCTGTTTCGAAGGGTAATCATATGTTCCCGGGTTTCTCACCTGGCCGATGACGGTCACCTTCTGGCTGAAATGTTCCCGGATGAAAATACTGACGTGAGGATCCCTGATATATGAGGCTTTATATTGTTCCTGAATGAATCTTTCGGTTTCAATGGCAGTGAGTCCGCCGATGGCAATTTCGCCCAGCAGGGGAAGAGAGACCATTCCACGGGAGTTGACCCGGACGGTTGTGTTCAGTTTTTCGGCTTCGAAGATTTTGATTTCAAGCAGGTCTCCCGGGCCGATAAGGTATTCGGATCTTCCCGTTGTAAGGGTGGCGGAAGCAAAGATATGTTCATTTAACTGACTGATGGTATTTGTGTCTGAAGCCGGGTCGACGCCAAATGGGTCCATGGGCGGCGGAGCCTTTTTTCCGCACCCTCCTACGGCGGGCAACAGTCCGATTATAATTAGAATAAAGAGGGTTAATCCTATTTTTTTCATTATTAGTGCAGTGTGCTGAAAAATTGAATGAAAAACGGCGGCATCACCTGCATGCCGCCGTAGATAATTTAAAAATAGATCTTATTTTCAGGGGGAGGATGGGCTGCCGTCGCTGTCTGTGAGATCTCTTATAATCAGAGTTGCCGCAGTCAATCCCACGGCCCCTGCAGTAGCTGCGGTTACCATGGCGGCGGTACTCATACCCGCAGCCCCCCCCGCCCCGGCCGCGGCCCCCGCACCACCTGCGCCCGTACCGATATCCGCCTGGGCCAGAAGCAAACGGTTGCCAGGTCGGACCAGGATCTCGCCTTCATGGGTTCTGATTTTCATGGAACCGCCGTCGATTACGCCGATTTCGCTGGATTCCGTGCCGGCCGCCAAATAACCTTCCAGTATCCGGGATGCCCCGCCGGATGCGTGCAGAAAAATCTGGTCGGCGGATATCGCCCCCTGGGGAGTGACGAAAAGAATCGATGCGGGAAGGTCGGATATACCGAAATGGATTTTGCCTTTCATTACCGTGATGACCCGGCTTCCCGAATCGGCATCGATGGAAAAAACCGTTTCGCCTTCAGCGACCATGGTCATGGTGCTCGATTTTATAGCACACCTGCCGTTACAGGCCAGAACTTCACCCAGGGGAAGCGGCGCTTCTTTGGTATATTCGCCGATCACCTTGCCGTCCCGGTAAATGGACACGCTGTCAGTGGGAATCAGTCGGGATGTGTCCGCGTCAAATGCAAATCCCGCGCCCGCCAGAATCGGAAGCGTCGCCATGATCATCAATGAAATTAACGTGAGCCGTTTCATAATCCTCCTTAATGTCGTTAAGGGGGTAATAAGATAAATCCTTAATTTAAATTAATCCAATATTACTAATAAATCAAGAAATAAAATCAAAATTAAAATAATTGGGTTATAAAGTCAATATTTTAATGAAGCAACACACTCATTCGGAACCTTCCGCCGACCTCAGACCGGTGATAATTTGCAGAATCCCGACGGCGTCCGGGAGATCCACCTTTCCGTTTCCATCCAGGTCGCCGGGTACCGGCGGATGATAATCCGGCGAAGGGAGATTGGTGGTCAGCTCAAATGCCAGATCCCATGATATGCCTTCCGGAAATTCAACAGGATAGCCGGCAGCCCATTGGTCACCGATTTCAGGCGGCCATTGGGGCGCAACATCGCTGATGACCACGGCATCATCATTGAAATGATGGGGCCGCGTTTTCCATCCCCAAGGATACAATACCTCAACACCGTCTTGGTATATAGCCGAAATACTCAGCCAGTAAATACGTTCCAGCCCCTCAGGGCCCGGCTCCTGGTAAAACCATTTTTCCTGCGGCAGCAATTGATTGAATTGAAAACAAGCCTCGTTTTTTTCCACGCCGCGCGGGTCCAGATCATAGCCGGCAAAATTCCAGACAAAAGTGTCGCATACATGCTCCCATATCAACTCTCCCGGATGGCTGAACGGCGTCGCCGCTCCCGCCGGCACATCCGTCCATATTCCCATATGAAAGGCAATCGGCGTAACCGGCGGGGGATACCATTGATTCCATCCGATATATGATCCCCACCAGTGAATGTCCGTAATCGGTCGGTCATCCTTACACGCCCAGTCATCGGCCATCATCGGGGGCACCTTAAATAAAGATTTCTCATCCCATCCATTGATGAGGCCGTTTTCAAGCGCCACCGGCGGCTGGCTCCATTTGAGATGATATCCTTTATTAACTGTTGTTTGGGGCACGACAACCAGATTACTCCAGTAGTTCCAGGGCCGGGGATCCGTCTGCCCTGGCGGCGGAACCGGAACCTGGCCGCCAACCCACTGAAAATTCTCATCAACGATAAAGGACTGGGCACAGGTGATCATAAATGCGGGATTATTGAAGTATCCCGTTGCAGGCGGAGAGGCGGCCGCGATTCCGGTTTTGGATGCGTCGATAGTGATGGTGGTTGTTTGATTGCAGGCAATCGGCGCCGGAACGCTCCACCACCAGGATCGGATATTACCGGCAATGTCCTGGATGCCGAATGAAACCGCGTTGATTCCGCAGGGCGGCATGACCGTGATCCGAATGGTGGCATTGGAAAGATCCGGATCCAGGCCAAAGTCGAGATCCCAGGCGCTGGCATAGTCGCCATCCGGCAATTCCGAATCGCCCCAGGCCATCACAAGCCCGGCATCCAGTTCATAAGGTCCATGCGGGCCTTCCCAGACATACAATTGGGCCGGCATGAAAGTAGTGGGGGGATAGGGATCTCCTTCCTTTTCAGACTCTGGGTGATTCCACTGGGACATATAGCCATCCCAGTCTGCGGGTTCCAGTGGTGAAATATGCGGATTATCGGGATTTGTCTCCGTTAAAAAATTATCCCAATCAGGCAAGGTTTCGAGCAGGAGATAGGGTTCGGAAAAGACGGGAAAGGTAGTTGCAATAATAAATAGGCATGGTAAAATAATTGATGATATCAATTTTTGTTTCATTTCATCACCTCCTGGTTTTGGCCGAAAATGGTCTGCAATTCATGGTGGTCGGCATGAAATTCTGATATCAAGCGGCCATCACCTCCTTTGAAGTTTTATTTTTTTTAAATAAAAATCCCTTGTTCATTCGTTTCGATTCCGGATTCCCAAGGAGTGTTGTGATTAAGTTCTTTTTATCGGTAAAAAAAATTTGAACTCGACAAATATGCCTTATCCGAAAGACGATTTTTATTAATAAAGTTCGAGGATAAGAATATGCCAATGACTGGCGTGGGAAAAGGGTAAAAAAGGGTAAGGATGGAGCGTTTCAGAAAACCTGCTGATGGTGGATACGGCATGCTTTTATGCATAACCAATCCTCCAAAGAGGATAAAGCCATTTCCGAAAATATGATCATTAACTTAAAATAATAATGATCATAAGTCAATTTTAATTTTATTCTCGATTATCCGTTTTTAATCCGGAGCAATAAAACCCCGGTGGAAGTTTATGATCATATATGCAGGGAGCTCATCTGCCTGCGGGCAGGTGACTTTCTTTCTCCAACTGTTTTGCGATTTTTTGCAGGTAGCGCTTGTCGGCGTCGATCTGTTTGGCGGTCTGGGGGATGTTGTTTTCGTTTTGTTTGAGTTTCCGGCGGATATATTCCATTTCAAAGGCCTGCTGGGCCTCTTTCAGGTGGTCGATGGCAAAAAAATGTTCTATGGTTGCGTCGCGGACGGCTGTTTTCGGGTTGTAAGGCGGAGGGATGTCGTCGGCGCCGATTTCCGGCGACCGGGTGGCGATATCTAAACGCTCGATGAGGTTTTTGAGCTCCCTAACGTTGCCGGGCCAACCATAGTTCTGGAGAACGGCGGCGGCTTCGGAAGTCAGCCGTTTTGGCTGGGTGCGGTGTTTTTCGGCGAACTGGATCAGGAAAACGCGTGCCAGTTCCGGGATGTCATCCGCGCGTTCCCTCAGCGGCGGCACAAGGACGGGAATGACATTGAGCCGGAAATAGAGATCCTGCCGGAAGCATCCCGCATCGATTTCAGCCTGGAGATCCTTGCTGGTGGCCGCGATGATCCGAATATCCGCGGTCAATATGCGGTCCCCGCCGATGCGCTGGAATTTTTTCTCTTCCAGAACCCTCAGCAGCGCCGCCTGGGCGCCGGGACCCATTTCCCCGATTTCATCCAAAAACAGGATCCCCTTGTCGGCGAGTTCCAGCTTGCCCCTTTTTTTGGCGGTGGCTTCCACAAAGGCGCCTTTTTCATGCCCTAGCAACTCGCTTTCAAAACGGTCGTCCGGGATGGCGGCGCAGTTGACGTCGATCATGGGCTGGTCGGACCGGGCGCTGATCTGGTGGATCATGCGGGCCACCCGTTCCTTGCCCGTGCCCTGCTCCCCGGCGATCAGGACCCAGGCATCGGTGGGGGCCGCGATATGGATCTGTCGCAGGAGGGCTTGAACAGGCGGGCTGCCGCCGGTGATGGCGGTCTGCTCGATGGTTTTTTTGCGCAAATATCGATTTTCCTCTTCCAGTCGCCGGAAGTTAAGCGCGTTATTTATGCCGACGATGACCTTGTCGATGGAAAGCGGTTTTTCAATAAAATCAAAGGCCCCGATCTTTGTGGCGGTCACGGCGGTTTCAATGGTGCCGTGGCCCGTGATCATGATCACCTGGAGGGTGGGGTGGTTTTTCCGGATCTCCTTGAGGGTGTCGATGCCGTCCATTCCGGGCATCCAGATATCGAGCAGGACAAGATCCGGTGATTCGGCATCCAGGATTTTTAAAGCTTCGTATCCGTTTGTGGCGGTAATGGTTTCAAAGCCTTCATCCGACAGGATGCCGCTTAAGGTTTTCAAAATGGATGTTTCATCATCCACGATCAGTACCGTGGGGAACATGATGTCTGGGCTCCTTTATGCGTTTGTATATTGTGAGGAGTTTAATTTGTATCTGAATTTTTTATTTTAAGGCGTCGGCGCCACAGGCAGTTCGATAATAAACCTGGCGCCGTGGGGCACATTGTCCTCGGCGTGAATTTTTCCGTTATGATCGGATATGATGGTGCTGACGATGGCAAGCCCAAGCCCCATGCCGGTTTTCTTGGTGGTAAAATCCGGTTCGAACATGAATGGTTTATCCCTGTCCGAAATCCCGAGGCCGGTGTCGCTTATGATCAGGGTGACGTTATTTTTAGCGGGGTCATGGCTTGTCTCGATGGTAATGGTCCCTTCCTGCCGGATGGCGGCGATGGCGTTATCAATGAGATTGATCAGGGTCTGTTTGATCTGCTGGCGGTCCAGTTTCAGAACGGGAATATTTTCGTCCTCTTTGATCTCAAAGATGATATTCGGATGCCCTTCGCGATAGAGGGCCACGGTTTCGGCGACAATGGGCGGCAGCTCGCAGGGAACGGGGTTGGCGGTGGGGAATCGCGCGAATGAAGAAAATTCATTGACCAGGTTCCGGATCAGTTCGGTGTGGTCGATGATGGTCCGGGTGCATTCCTCAAAAACGGGATCCTTGATGGTATCCTTGTATTTGCGCCAGAGACGCTGGGCCGACAGGGAGATGGGCGTCAGCGGATTTTTTACCTCATGGGCGATGCGCCGGGCTACTTCGCGCCATGCCGCCATGCGTTGGGCTTTTTCCAATTCGGTCATATCGTCAAATACCATGACCATGCCGATCTGGCGGCCGGCATCATCCTTCAATGCGTTGAAATTAACCATAAATACTCTTGACTTTCCGGAAACGGTCATATTCAGCGTTTTTAAAAGACTCTCTTCATGTTTTTTCCAGAAACGGTCATAAACTTCTTCCGCCAGGTTCGCGTGCTGGTTCTCCAGGATGTGTTTATAGCTTTTCCGGATGATATCGGCGGATCGCAGATTCAACATTTTTTCCGCGGAATGGTTGATGGTGGTCACCAGGCCCTGGTCATCGATTGAAATCACACCGGTGGAGACATTGTCTAAAACGATTTCCATGTACCGGCGTCTTTCTTCAATCTCGATATTCTGGTCAAAGAGTTTTTTTGTATATACTTCCAGTTCCTTGCGGCTGAAGCGGAGATCACGGGTCATTTTATTAAAAGAATCGACCAGTGTTTTTATTTCATCGTCGGCGGCCACGGTGATGTGATAGGTCAGGTCCCCGCCGGCAACGCGCCGGGTCCCCTCGGCCAGTTCCATGATGGGGACGGTCACCCGCCGGGAAAGATACATGCCGAACCAGACCGCGCAGAACAGCACCAGAAGCGCCACAATGGTCAGGGTAATATAATAGGTGAGACGTATGGGATATTTGAGCATTTTGGTCTGCTGGTATTCCTCGAATCCCTGGGTGATGGAAGCCAGGTTCCGTACCAGATCCGGCGGCAACAGTACGGATATTAATATAAATCCCTTTATGTTGCCTTCTTTTGCGCCGAAGGGGATGGCCGCAATGTTCCGGATCATTTCACCGGCGGCGGTGTGTTCGGATGTCGACCAGGTGTCTTCGCCGTTATGGAGCCCTTTTTGGAGTGTGCCCGGATCGGCGGGTTCGATGACATCCGCCGGCAGGGAAGGGGCCACTGAGAAGGCAAGTCTTTTGAAACGGGTATTGTAGACTTCAACGACGTTGAGGTTGAAGGCCCGTTGCACCACCTGAACGTAAGTGGAAAGCTCTTTTTCATTTTTCGGCGAAAGAAGATCGCGTGTAGCGATCTGGTAGGCGGCTTTGTCCAGAAAAAAGGTGTTGTTTTCCTCGACCAGCGCATAGATGTTTCTGCCCACGGCCAGGGCGTTGGTCAGAGACTGGTCGATGGGGATTCTGAACCAGAATTCAATGCTGGAAGTGATGAAATGCAGTGAAAAAACGAATAATACAATGGTGGGCAACAGGGTCAGTGAAATAAACGCGGCAACGAGCTTGGTGCGGAGCCGGCTGCCCTCGACCTTTCGCTTCCGTTCATAGATGATTTTGACCAGGTTTCTTATGACCAGAAAAGTGAGCAGGATAATCAGCAGCAGGTTGATATTAATGAGAATAAATATCATGATGCTGTTGGACACCGCCATGTCGTCCCCGAAATTCAGTCCTTTCAGGATGACATAAGAAATCAGGACGATCATTGCCACCACGATGCCGGCGATGATATATTCCCTTTTGCGGCGACGCTGTTCGGCTGCGGGAAGGGGGGGGGATGGTTCCTTATATCGGTTGTTTTTCGTCGGTTTCGGCAGGTCTATCATCGGCGGTTGAAAAGTTCCGTGCAGGAAGGTTTACGGCCGGCATCAGTAAATGAATCGATAATATTGCCAGTCGCTTTCAAAGTCCCATAACGATATGAAAAAAAAGATATAATTTAAAAAAGGAAGCGTCGCCTTGTCCAGCATCACCTTGGATCTGATGATGTATCTTTCCCCTTTTTGCAGGTGGGACAAGGGCAGTAATCGCAGGTTTTCGATTTCCGACATCCATTTTTTTGCTTCTTCGTAAGTATTGGTGGTCAGCGGCCGGTTGTCTTCCCATGACCGCCTGACGGTGTAATCGTTTTTCATGGCGTTGTATTTTAGGGTATGGGTCACGCTGAGTTCAAGAATGGTTCTGCTCCGAAAAAGTCCCTGGTCCCCGTTCAGTTCGATACTAAATGAAAATACCGCCGGGACGCCGCTGTGGATCGCTTCATCCAGTTTTTTATCAAAGGCGCCTTCGACATTTAGAAAGAGAAGCATGTCTTCCTGTCGGCTGGTTACCTGCAGGTTGCTGATCTTAACGGTTTGCGCGTAAGCAAAGGGACACGGAAGCAGTGCCGCGCACAACCACAGGATAAAGATAAAAATGATGCCTTTTGTTTGACCGTTCATAGGTTGCCGGGCTCCATGAAGGATCGTTTTTCGCGATCATTGATGGCCGCTGAAGGAGGTATGTCATCAGAGCGGGGGTTTTCGGATTCGAATTCCACCAGAGAGCGTGTTTCCCATGCACTTTTATTATTAAAAAATACCTTGAGAAATTCATGGTTAAAAAGATGGCCGGATTTATATAATACCAGATGCCCGAGAATGGGCATGCCCAGAAGTGAAAAATCGCCGATGCAGTCGAGTATTTTATGCCGCACGAATTCATCCGGATAGCGCAGGCCGCCCTGGTTGACAATCCCGTCTTGATCCAGGATCACCGCATTTTCCAGTGATCCGCCTTTTCCCAGACCGTAGAACTTGAGATATTCAAGTTCCTGGAGGAAGCCGAATGTCCTGGCTTGTGATATTTCCTGCTCAAATTTTTCTTCCGTAAGTTCAATGGAAAGACGCTGTGTCTTGATGGCCGGATGATCGAATACGATGGTACAGGTGATGGTAAAGTTCGGTGCCGGGTACAGGCATACGGATTTATCAGGCTTTTCAAGCATTATGGGTGTCTTGACCACGAAATAAATACGGGGGGCGTCCTGTTCGACAATTCCGGCCCCGCGGATGGCTTTGCTGAAAATACCGGCGGAGCCGTCCATGATGGGGGCTTCATAATCATCGAGTTCGGCCACGGCATTGTCGATGCCAAGACCCGCCAGACATGCCATGACATGTTCAATGGTGGACACGATGCATCCGTTTTCCCCGATGACGGTGGCAAGGCTCGTATCCACAACCCGGCTGAAATGTGCCCGGATATAGGGCTTTGCCGGAAGATCCACCCGCCTGAACTGGATGCCGGTATTGGGCGGTGCGGGCCGAATGGTCAGGTGGACCTGTTTCCCCGAGTGAACGCCCGGTCCGGTAAAATGGACCGGTCCGGCCAGGGTGCGTTGCATGTATGCCATCACCATGTAAATCGTTTTCCCTTTATTTTTCGGTCTCGGCGATATTCTGGACCTGATTTTTTCTATTTTTTTTTATGATATATCCGATATGTTCAAGAAAAGCAATCCGGAGTCCATGTTTTTATGGTGCATTGTTTGTAAATCCGGTTGTTCTTCATTTTTCGGTTTGATATGTGTTTATATTCGGCGCAAAATCCTTTTGTTCGCCGGCCGCTTAACCAAATCTTTTAAACGCAATGAGGAATCAGCGTGCTGTCGAAGGTATTATCCAGCGCGGTCATCGGCATCGACGCCTGTCTGGTGGAAGTCGAAGTCGATATCGCATTCGGACTTCCGTCATACACCACAGTGGGCCTGCCCGAGATATCGGTCAGGGAAAGCAAGGAGCGGGTCAAGGCCGCCATTGCCAACAGCGGTTATGTTTTTCCCGACGACCGGATCATCGTGAACCTTGCGCCGGCCCATATCCGAAAAATGGGGACCGGTTTTGACCTGCCCATTGCGCTGGGCATCCTGTCGGCCTCCGGCGTTATCCCTTCGAACGCCCTGGAGGGGCGTCTGGTTTTAGGGGAACTTTCCCTTGACGGCCGGGTTAAACCGGTTAACGGGTCTCTTCCCATGGCGCTTGCGGCCAGGGATGCCGGATATACTGAGATCATCGTCCCTCATGCCAATCGCCGGGAAGCCGCGGTGGTGGGGGAAATATCAGTGATTGCGGTTCAAACCCTTTCCGAAGCCGTCGATTTTATAAGGGGCGCCCTGGGGGTCGTTCCGGAACGATTCGATCCGGATCTTCTGTTCTCGGGAGATGAGGGGAATGTCCCGGATTTTTCGGAGGTCGCCGGACAGGAACATGTTAAACGGGCCATGGAGATCGCCGCGGCCGGAGGGCACAACCTGCTCATGGCCGGTCCGCCGGGCTCGGGTAAAACCATGATGGCCAGGCGGTTTGCCGGAATACTGCCGGACCTGACATTTGAGGAATCCCTCGAAACCACTAAAATATTCAGCGTGGCCGGTTTGCTTGATAAAGAACAGGCACTGGTGACCCGGCGGCCGTTTCGGTCGCCCCATCATACCATATCGGATGCGGGCATGATCGGCGGCGGAAACATTCCCCGGCCGGGTGAAATCAGCCTGGCGCACAACGGGGTCCTGTTTATGGATGAGCTGCCGGAATTCAGAAGACCCGTTCTCGAAGCCCTCCGCCAACCCCTGGAAGATCGGAAAGTCACCATTTCAAGGGCCGCCATGAGCATCACCTATCCGTCTTGTTTTATACTGGTGGCCGCCATGAATCCCTGTCCGTGCGGCTATCTTACGGACCATAAGACGCCCTGCCGGTGTTCCCATTATCAGCTTCAAAAGTACCGGGATCGGATATCCGGTCCGCTGCTGGACAGAATCGATATCCATGTGGATGTCCCGGCGGTGGGCTATGGCGACCTGACCCACCCGCGACCGGGCGAAGCTTCCGGTCGAATCCGAAAACGGGTGTCTGCCGCGCGCAAGACCCAGACGGCGCGTTTTTGTAAAACGGGTATCCATAATAATGCCGGAATGAAAAATCGGCATATCAAGATTTTCTGCCGTATCGATGATGATTCGGGCCGGCTGCTTCAGACGGCCATCGATACGCTGGGCCTTTCGGCCCGTGCTTATAATCGAATTTTAAAGATTGCCAGGACCATCGCCGACCTGGCCGGGGAAACCGATATTCGATCCCCGGACGTGGCCGAAGCCATCCAATACCGCAGCCTGGATCGGAAACCGTGAGGCCCCATGTCATGGCGACCGTGAAGATCTGCAGGAGTTCCGGGAGGACGCAGTGAATACACAGGATGTGTGGGCCGAAATTGATTTATCCGCCATTGCGCACAATGTCGGGGCGTTTAAGCGGATGCTGAAACCCGGTTGTCGCCTGATGGCCGCGGTTAAGGCCAATGCCTACGGCCATGGCCTGCTGGAAGTGTCCGCATGCGCTCTGGCCCACGGCGCCGACGCCCTGGGCGTGGCGCGTTTTGCCGAGGCCCTCCGGATACGCAAAGCGGGGATCACCGCTCCGGTGTTGATTTTCGGTCATACCCCCATTTCCTGCGTCGGTCGACTTGTAAATTATGATCTGACCCAGGCGGTCTACAACATGGACACCGCCCGTATGCTTTCTGAGGCGGCAACGGCACAGGGGAAAAAAGTCCGGGCGCATCTGAAAGTCGATACCGGCATGGGCCGTCTCGGCATTCTGGCCCGGGGCGCGGTTCCGGATGTCGCAGATGAAGGCGGCATGGCGCCCGGCCTGGACGAGGCAACCGTCATCTGCGGTCTGCCCGGGATCGAACTGGAAGGCGTTTACACCCATTTCGCCACGGCGGATGAATCGGATAAGGGCTTTGCCCATCAGCAGCTATTTCTTTTTACTGCGTTTATCGAAAAATTAAGGGCCAGAGGCATTGAATTTACCGTCAGGCACGCGGCCAACAGCGCGGCCGTTATCGACATGCCCGAGACCCATCTGGATATGGTGCGTGTCGGAATTTCCATGTACGGGATTTATCCGTCGGATATGGTGAACCGGTCCCGCATTCGGCTGAAGCCGGCCATGTCCATAAAAACCCGCATTATTCATCTCAAGCAGGTTGATGCCGGTTTTCCGGTGAGCTACGGCGGTGATGCCGTCACAGCGCGTCCCACCACCATCGCCACCGTTGCCATCGGATATGGAGATGGTTATCGTCGCCTGCTTTCCACAAACGGTCGCATGCTGGTACGCGGTATCAGCGCGCCGGTTTTGGGCCGTGTCTGTATGGACCAGACCATGCTGGATGTGACCGATATACCGGGAGTGCGGCTCGGTGATGAAGTGGTGGTGATCGGAACACAGGGTAATGAATCCGTGACCGCTGATGAGTTGGCCCGAAAAACCAAAACCATTTCCTATGAGGTCGTGACCGCCGTATCCGAAAGGGTAACCCGTGTTTATTTGGGGACAAAAAATCTTGACAAGAAACATGGTGGGTGATAATTGTTTCGTTTCACATGTAAATTTTCTATATCCGCTTGATTTCTTTTGGAAATATATTTTACAGGTTTGCGGCGGCAAGGCGTGCGCCCTGAAATGACAAGTTTAAAATATTTTTTGAGATCCATTTTTTTTGCTGTCACCAGCGAGAAAGGAGGTGCGCCAGGCGATCAGATTTTTACATAGCCCGATCGACAAAGTGGAGCAGGTGTTCACTTTCATTTAAACGTAAAATTTTAGGAGGTAGATAATGCCGAGTTTTGTAATTGCAGAGAAATGTGACGGGTGCAAGGGCGGCGAGAAAACAGCCTGCATGTATATTTGCCCCAACGACCTGATGGTGCTCGATCCCAACGCGATGAAGGCTTACAATCAGGAGCCGGATCAGTGCTGGGAATGTTTTTCCTGTGTTAAAATCTGCCCGACCCAGGCCATCGAAGTACGTGGCTATGCGGACTTTGTTCCCCTGGGAAGCAGCATTATGCCCATGATGGGCACTGAAGACGTTATGTGGACCTGCAAGTTCCGCAACGGTCTCATCAAGCGTTTCAAGTTCCCCATCC
The DNA here is from genome assembly GCA_003597945.1 of Desulfobacteraceae bacterium. GTDB lineage: Bacteria > Desulfobacterota > Desulfobacteria > Desulfobacterales > Desulfosalsimonadaceae > SURF-33. The sequence continues at coordinate 18,298 of QZJS01000089.1, forward strand.
GGACCACCCCCGAAGGCACCGCCAATGCGTATAAGGACCTCAAGGGAAAAGATCTCGACAGCGGCCTGCTTTCCACCGAGGAAGCCGACGGTTACCAGATCAAAAAACCCCAGGCCACGGTATAGTTGGCGCGGATGCACAGCAAATGATGCATGAATATGAATGAGTGACGAATTCCGAATTTACATCAACAAGGAGGAAATAATATGGCATTACCGAACAAACCCAAGGGGGAACTCAAGGCGGTAAGAGATCCGCAGGTTGAAGAGCGGGAAGTTGATATCCTGATCGTGGGCGGCGGTATGGCGGCCTGCGGTACGGCTTTTGAAGTCAAGAAATGGGCGAGCCCGGACACCAAAATTCTTCTGTGCGACAAAGCGGCCATGGAAAGAAGCGGCGCGGTTGCCCAGGGGCTTTCGGCCATCAACACCTATGTCGGCGAAAATAGCGCTGATGATTATGTCCGCATGGTCCGCAACGACCTGATGGGCATTGTCCGTGAAGACCTGATTTTTGATCTGGGTTGCCACGTGGACGATTCCGTTCATCTGTTTGAGGAATGGGGTCTGCCGGTCTGGAAAAAATCCGCGGACGGAAAGAACATGGACGGCAAGAAAGGCCAGTCCGTGGGTACGCTGAAAAGCGGCGCCAAACCGGTCCGTACCGGCAAATGGCAGATCATGATCAACGGCGAATCCTACAAACGCGTTGTGGCCGAGGCCGCCAAACTGGCTCTGGGCGAGGAAAACATCCTGGAACGCGTGTTCATCGTTGAACTGCTCAATGACGCCAACAATCCCAAGCAGATCGCCGGCGCCGTCGGTTTCTCCGTTCGGGAAAACAAAGTCTACATCATCAAAGCCAAGGCCATGATGGTTGCCTGCGGCGGCGCGGTCAATATCTATCAGCCGCGGTCCGTTGGTGAAGGCAAAGGCCGCGCCTGGTATCCGGTATGGAACTCCGGTTCCACCTATACCATGGCACTTCGCGCCGGTGCTGAACTTTCCATGATGGAAAACCGTTTCACCCCGGCTCGTTTTAAAGATGGTTACGGCCCTGTCGGCGCATGGTTCCTTCTGTTCAAGGCCAAAACCTTGAATGGTCTGGGCGAAAACTTCGCCGCCAGCGAAGCCGCCAAGAAAGAACTGGAAAAATATGCGCCTTACGGCACGGCGGCCATTACCCCGACCTGCCTGCGTAACCACCTCATGCTGTTTGAAATGAAGGAAGGCCGCGGCCCCATCATCATGGATACGGTTACCGCTCTGGCAACCCTGGGCGCCACCATGGACAAGAAGGAACTCAAGCATCTGGAATCCGAAGCATGGGAAGACTTCCTCGACATGACCTGCGGCCAGGCCAACCTCTGGTGTGCCACCGATACCGAACCGGAAAAGAAGAATTCCGAAGTCATGCCGACCGAGCCTTATCTGCTGGGCTCCCACTCCGGCTGCTGCGGCATCTGGACCTCCGGCCCGGATTATGACTGGGTACCCGACAGCTACAAGATCAAGTTCAACGGTAAGGTCTACAACCGCATGACCACGGTCGCCGGTCTGTTCACCGCCGGTGACGGCGTGGGCTGCTCCGGTCACAAGTTCTCCTCGGGCTCCCATGCCGAAGGCCGCATCGCGGCCAAGGAAATGGTCAAGTTCATCCGTGACAACGCCGGATTCAAGCCGACCATCAAGGAAAGCGCTAAGGAACTGGTGGACATGGTTTACAAGCCCGTCCGGACTTATCTGGACAATGCCGCCTATACCACCGCCGAAGACATCAACCCCAACTACATCAAGCCCAGCGGCATGATGTACCGGATGATGAAAAATTCCCATGAATACGGCGCCGGAACCGCGACCTACTACCAGACCAGCAGCAAGATGCTCGAAGTCTGCATCAACAACCTGGAAGTCATGCGCGAAGATGCCGAGAAACTGGCTGCCGGCGATCTCCACGAACTGATGAGAGCGTGGGAAATTTATCACCGGCTGTACACGGTTGAAGCTCACATCCGTCACATCCAGTTCCGCAAGGAAACCCGCTATCCGGGATTCTACTATCAGGCGGACTATATGGGACAAGATGATGCCAACTGGTTCTGCTTCACCAACTCCACCTATGACAAGGCCACCAATCAGTGGTCCCTGAAGAAAGTGGATTATGTCAAAATCATTCCGTAAATTGTGTTGATTTTGAGAAGATGACCTGCCTCCAGGTGCTTGAAAAGGCACCTGGAGGTTTTTATTAATTTAGTAAGATATCATATTGTTAAGGGTTATGGTGTCGCCGGAAGGGCGGCATCTGAAAATCTGGAACTGGGAATCGGAGGAAGCGGCCGCGTCTGATAAATAGCGAGCCGGGGAACAGCCGGTGCCGAGTTATGGGTTTTCACCGGGATCATTCATCCGAAACGGCGATGATTCTTATATCAATTTTAATACGAAATACGAAATATGGTGATGTAAGCAGGCCGGGGCGTAGGATCAATCGGCCTGAAAACAAGAATACCTTATCGATTTTTTATTGTTGAACATTTAAGCACGGAGGGATGGCATGACTGAAAACAGGGCAACCCCCGCAAGCGGCAGTATCATGGTGGTCGGCGGCGGCATCAGCGGTTTGACCACGGCGCTCGAAGCCGCGGAGGTGGGGTATGAAGTGTTCGTTGTTGAAAAGAATCCTTACCTGGGCGGAAGAGTGGCGCAGCTTAATCAGTATTTTCCAAAACTGTGCCCGCCCACCTGCGGCCTGGAAATTAATTTCAGGCGGATCAAGGATAATCCGAAAATCAAGTATTTCACGCTGGCCGAAGTCGAAAACGTCAGCGGCGGCCCCGGGGCCTACGAGGTGACGGTTCGGCTGAATCCCCGTTATGTCAATGAAAACTGCACCTGCTGCGGGGATTGCGCGGACGCCTGTCAGGCCGAGATCCCCAATGAGTTCAATTTCGGGATGGACCGTTCAAAGGGCGCTTACCTGCCGTTTGAAATGGCGTTTCCATCGCGATACGTGCTTTCTCCCCAGATCATCGGGACCGAGGATGCCAAGCGCTGCCAGGAAGCCTGCAAATACGCTGCCGTTGACCTGGAAATGACAAGCAAGACCCTGACGCTTAGTGTGGGCGCCATTGTCTGGGCCACCGGCTGGGAACCCTATGACGCAGCTAAGATCGACAATCTTGGATACGGAAGGTATGCCAATATCATCACCAATATGATGCTTGAGCGCCTTGCTTCCCCCAACGGCCCCACCAAGGGCAAGATACTGCGGCCGTCGGATGACGCGGAACCCAAAAGCGTGGCTTTTGTGCAGTGCGCGGGTTCACGGGATGAAAATCATCTTCCTTATTGCTCTTATATCTGCTGCATGGCATCCCTCAAGCACGCCACCTACATTCGGGAACGGTACCCGGATGCCAAAATTTTTATTTTCTATATCGACCTGAGAGCGCCTGGCTATCGCTACGAGAAATTCTATAAAAAGATCAAGGAAGACAAAAACGTCTTTTTTATCAAGGGCAAGGTTGCCGAAGTTCAGCAGGCCGCGGATAATCATCAGATTACCGTGGTGGCTGAAAACGCCGTCACCGGGGAAAAAATCCGGCAGACCGTGGACCTGGTCGTTCTGGCCACCGGTATGCAGCCCACGGCCGCCATTAACAGACCGCCCGTATCCGATCTTTGCTACACCGAGGACGGATTTATCGTCAATGACTTTGAAAAAGGCGGCATGTTCGGGGCCGGTTGCGCCAATAAACCGGCGGACGTGGTCTCATCCAATCAAAATGCGACCGGCATGGCCTTAAAGGCGATTCAAACTCTGGTGAAAAGGTAGGAGGTTATCCATGGATAAAAAATATGGTGTATATATCTGCACGGGCTGCGGCATCGGGGATGCCCTTGATATAAAAGGTATCAGCGATGTGGCCCAGGATGAAGGACTGGCGGCCCAGACCCACCCCTTTCTGTGCGGACAGGAAGGGATCGAATTGCTGAAAAAAGACATTGCGGAAAAAGGGGTCAACTGCCTGGTGCTTGCCGCCTGTTCCCGCCGCGTGAATTATGATGTATTTAAATTTGCCGGTTGCATCGTCGATCGGGTCAACATCCGGGAAGGCGTGGTCTGGAGCCACCCTCGTTCCGAGTTCCCCGCCCTTACCGACGAGCAAAAGCAGGCCGGGACCGCTTTTGACCGGGTCCAGATGATGGCTGAAGATTATCTGCGAATGGGAATGGCCCGGATCAAGAAAGTCAACCTTCCGGAGCCTTATAAACAGGAAAGTTTTACCAAGAAGATCCTGGTGCTCGGCGGCGGCGTGACGGGCATGACCGCGGCCCTGGATGCGGCAAAAGCCGGATACGAAGTCACCATCGTTGAAAAAACCGCCGCTCTTGGCGGCAATTCCGCCAAATGGCGCAAACAGTTGCCCCTTAACCCGCCCTACGACACCCTGCGGCCTTCGGTGGTGGCGGAAAAGATCAAGGCGGTGACCGCTGAGGCCAAAATTACCGTTAAAACCGCCACGGAAGTTGCTCGTATTGCCGGTGAGCCGGGTAATTTCACGGTGACTTTTAAAAAGCCGGGGGAAAAGATCGAATTCGACGTGCCTTATCCCCTGCCGCCGGAAATGAGGGTGGATGAAAGCGGCAAAGATCTCAACGCGGAACAACTGCATGAAAAATTTTTAGAATACAACGAGGGCAGAAAAGATATTCTGACTATTGATCCGACTGGCGAGCAATTCGGCGCAGTCATTCTGGCCGCGGGCTGGCGGCCATACGCCCCGGCTGAAGGGGAGTTCGCGCATCTGGGATTCGGTCAGTTCCCCGACGTGGTCACCAACTATCAGTTCGAGGAGATCGCGGCCAAGGGTAAAATCGTCCGTCCGTCCGACGGCAAGGAAGCCAAATCCGTGGTTTTCATCCAAAGCCCCGGCCAGGAGGATGACAGCGATTTTCCGTATGCCGGCTCCGTGACCAGCATGGTGGCTTTGAAACAGGCCAAATACGTAAGCGAGGATTATGCTGACGGAAAAGCCTATATTTTCTACCAGCATATGCGAACCCCTGGCCTGTCGGAGAATTTTTATAAGAGCATGCAGCAGGAACCGGGTATTTTCATGACCAAGGGCGAGGTTGTCGGTGTTTCCAAAAACGGCGCCGGCCTCAAGGTGGACGCCGCCGATACCCTGCTTGGCGAACAGATCCAGGTCAAGGCCGACATGGTGGTTCTTGCCACGGGCATGGTGCCGGTCACCGTGGATAATCCGGTGGTCAATCTGGCCTATCGCCAGGGCCCGGGATTTCGGGATAACGCGCTGTTTGACGGGTACGCGGATTCCAATTTTATCTGTTTTCCTTATGAAACTCAGCGGACCGGTATTTATGCCGCTGGCGGCATTCGTCGCAGCATGACCATTGACGAGTCCGTCGAAGACGCCACCGGCGCGGCTCTCAAAGCGATTCAGTGTCTGGAATCGGTCAATCGCGGCGTAGCGGTTCATCCCCGCTCCGGGGATATGACCTTCCCGGATTTCTTTTTCCAGAGATGCACCCAGTGCAAACGCTGCACGGATGAATGCCCCTTCGGCGCCATTGATGACGATGCCAAGGGAACGCCCAAGCCCAACCCGGCCCGGTGCCGGCGGTGCGGCACCTGCATGGGCGCCTGCCCGGAACGAATCATCAATTTTGCCGATTACAGTATCGACAGCATCGGCTCCATGGTCAAGGCCGTCCAGGTTCCTTCCGAGGACGATTATGACGAGCCGCCCATGCGCATCCTGGGCCTGGTCTGTGAAAACGACGCCTACCCGGCCCTTGATGTCATCGGTTTGAACAAGCTTTCCTATTCCGCGGATGTGCGTCTGATTCCGGTGCGTTGCCTCGGCTCGGTCAACGTGATCTGGATCAAGGACGCCCTGTCCCAGGGCATGGACGGCGTGTTCCTGCTGGGTTGCAAGCACGGCGATGATTACCAGTGTCACTTTGTCAAGGGAAGCGAACTGGCCGGTATCCGGATGAAAAAGATCGGTGAAGCCCTGACGAGCCTGGCTCTGGAAGTGGAACGGGTGGCTCAGTTTGAGGTGGCCATCGACGAATATGATAAAATACCCAAGATCATCAATGATTTTGTGGAAATGATCGAGGGTATCGGGCCTAACCCCTTCAAGGGATTCTAATGCATCAGAGCCGCTGAAACTTGAGACCGGAAAATAAAAACCGGAATCAAGGAATAAGCTGTTAACGCATAACGGTGCTGCCGCCGGATAGTACAACCTTCCGGCGGCAGCATATAAATGATATCGCAGGACATCAAACGGCGTTCAAATGCCAACGCCACGACGGGAGGTATGAACTATGGCGGATAAATACCTGGTTGAACCAGATGTTGGATTTATAAAGGAACTCGGCGTCCTGGGGGGGGATTCCCTCAAGAAATGCTTCCAGTGCGCCACATGTTCGGTGGTATGCCCCATTTCACCGGACACCAAGCCCTTCCCCCGCAAGGAAATGATCGCCGCATCCTGGGGGTTGAAGGATAAATTGATCGGAAACGGCGATATCTGGCTTTGCCACAACTGCGGTGACTGCTCCACCAAGTGTCCCCGTGGCGCAAAGCCCGGCGATGTGCTGTCGGCCATCCGGATGTATGCCATCGGCCATTACGGCGGCTTCCCGAAGCTCGGGGCGCTGATCAATGATCCGAAAAAACTCCCGGTGGTGGCGGCTATACCCGCGGTGCTTTTCCTGGTTATCGGGATGATTCTTAAAATGTTCGGCATCGACTGGCTTAATTTCTCGCCGGAGCGGGTGTATACTTCCGCGGCGGATGTGGAAGGCCATATCGCTCATGCGCAGTTTTTTTCCACCTGGCTGGTGGACCTGATCTTCGTGCCTTTGTCCATCTGGGTGGTGGCGGTCTTCGCTTTAGGCCTGAAACGTTTTGTGGCCGATATTCACGCCAATGCCCTGGCGGAGAAAAAGACGGATAAGCAAAACATTGATCCCAAGGAATTTGTCCAGGCGTTGATCCGGGTGATTCCGACCATCCTGAAACATAAAAAATTTTCCGAATGCACGGAAAACGATGAACGCGCCACGCCGCATATGATGGTCTTTTTCTCTTTTATCGGGCTGGCCATCGTAACCGGGATTTTTTTCGTAGTGCTTTATGTGTTCGGCATTCATGGACCCTACAGCCAGATCAATCCCGTCAAGATCCTGGCCAACGTTAGCGGTATCGCCCTGATTCTGGGCGGCCTGCTGATGATCAAGAACCGGCTGGATAAAAAAGAAGAGCAACAGACCACCTATAAAGATTGGTTTCTGATCGGTCTTGTCCTGGGTCTCGGCGTCACCGGCATGCTGGCCCAGTTGACCCGGTTGGCGGATGCAGCCTTTTTGACCTATCTGATCTATTATATCCACCTGATGTTTGTCTTCGTGCTGTTCATGTTTCTCCCGTTTTCCAAGCTTGCCCATCTGGTTTACCGGACCGTGGCCATGGCCTATAACGAATACGCCGGCCGGAAATAACCGACGGCGCAGAATAATAAATAAAAATGCGATAGCCGACTCGCGATTAACTGACGGCTCAGCACCACCCCACGATAAAAAAAGGGGGAACCGAAATCAGATCGGTTTCCCCTTTTTTGCTTTTTCACATGCACACGATTTTTCCCCTCGCGTGATAAACCTATTCTTCTGCTATATTTTTTTCTCTCCTCATATGGGTTTTGCCGTGGTTTTGTTTTTAAAGGATAATTCCTTCATCCCGACGCTGAATGAATGGGGCGTTATTATTTTGCTCTTAGGTATGTTTGGCGCTACTTTTTACATGATGCGGAAGCAGCACAGCATCTGACGGTTTTAACGGATCTTTCAAGCCAATACCCTTGCGTGTATCATTCGGGGCAACCGGTGGCGGGGATCTGTGCCCAGTATAAACGAGAGATCTTTTTGGATACATCGTAATGTAACTTTACCCAAGCCGGCACCAAATGAAAAGGGGCGTTTCCCTTACGGGAAAGCCCCTTTTTTTAGGATTAAAAACGATATTCGTTTTGCCGTTTATTTCTTGCTATCGCCCGTGGCGGCGCCGTGGAGTTTGACCTCGACTTTTTCGGTCAAGCCGGCGTAATATTCTCGGAGAATATCAAGAACTTCTTCACGGCCGAAATGATCGACAACGGGAAGTCCCTCGCTCAGGCTTTTTCTGAGCACGGTGCCCGAAAGCATGACCCGGTCTTCCTTGCTGTGCGGGCAGGTACGTAGGGAAGCCATGCCGTCGCACTTGTGGCAGTAGAAGGTCCAGTCAATCTTTAAGGGCGTGCAGAGCAGGGCTTTGCCGGGTTCGCTCGGGGCCGGGATTTTGTCGAAAATGGTCTGGGCCTCAAACATTCCGTAGAAATCGCCCACGCCGGCATGGTCGCGGCCGATGATCATGCGGGAGCATCCGTAGTTCTGGCGGAAAGTGGCGTGCAGAAGGCCTTCCCGGGGACCGGCATACCGCATGTCCAGCGGATAGCCGCCCTGGACTACGTTCTTGTCCACAAAGTAGTGCTTTACCAGCGCGTCGATGCATTTGACGCGGACTTCCGCAGGGATGTCGCCGGGTTTCAGGTTTCCGACCAAAGAGTGGATATAGACGCCGTCGCAGACTTCAACGGCGATCTTGCAGAGATATTCATGGGACCGGTGCATGGGATTTCTGAGCTGCAGGGCCGCGATTTCCTTCCAGCCTTTATCTTCAAAAATCTTGCGGGATTCAGCCGGGCGATGGTAGACGCCGGCATACTTTTTCGGGTATTCGCCTTCGCTGAGAACCTTGACCGGGCCGGCCAAGTTGAATTCTTTCTGATTCATGACCATCTGGACGCCGGGGTGATCATCTTTGGCGATTTTCCAGAAATCTTCCGCCGTGGGGGTGCCTTCGCCCATGAAGATCTTTTCGCATTCATATTTCTTGTCGGCATCGGTCATTTCGTATTTTTCCGTGACCTTCATGGTGGCCATGATTTCCTTGCCCTCGGGATCATAAAGGGCGATCTCATCGCCGACATTGACGGCGCCCGCATCGGCCTTGGATACGTCCAAGGTCACCGGAACGGGCCAGAAAGTGCCGTCTGACAGCAGGAATTTATCGCAAACGCCCTTCCAGTCGGCTTTGGTCATAAAACCGGTCAGGGGGCTGAAACCGCCGATGCCGATCATGATAAGGTCTCCCTTGACGCGCGGGGAAATCGTTACCTGTTTCAAGCTTGCAGCTTTTTTCTTTTCAGCTTCCAGTTCGGCGCCTTCGAGCAGGCAGCAGGTCAGGCCTTTGCCGCCATGGGGTGGAATCAGGTTAGACATGTTTTGATCTCCTTTCAAAGTTTATCGGTAAATAGATGGTGTAATGGGTCAATCCGCCCACAGTGATGCAAAGATGCAAATTTTTTTCTCCACAATAAAAGACATCCTTTTAATAAGAAAAAGCGGATTTGTCAAGCATGATGGGTATACCTCCCATTTTTTTTAATATGCTCTCCACCGACCTCATCACCGGCCTGATATTTGCCTTAAAATAGCCGTGAAAAAAGATGATCTTAAGAAATCGGTTTTCCGGGACTGTCGGGATTTCCTATAGAATCGCGCCTATGCGGGGAAGAGGCAGTCCTTACCTGTCCAGCCGGGTGATGCCTTCTTCCCGGGCGGCGGCCAGTGCCGCCCGGAACTCCGCGGGTGTGGGCCGTCGGTCCAGCCCGGGGGCCTCATATGCCCGGCCGCAGGGCCGGTATTGGGACATGATATTCACGTAAGTGCCGGTCGAGATGGATCGGGCGATAAATCGCATGATATCCCGGGTGCCGGCAAGATTTTGGGGCAGCACCAGGTGTCGCACCAGCAGGCCGCGCCGGGCAATGCCATCACTGTCGATGATCAGGTCGCCAACCTGTCGGTGTATTTCAATAAGGGTCTGCCGGGCGATTTCCGGATAATCCGGGGCCTGGCAGGCGGTTTCGGCGATGCCGCTGTCCCAGAATTTAAAATCCGGCATGTAGATGTCGATCACGCCGTCTAAAAGTTGCAGGGTTTCGATTTGCTCATATCCGCCGCAGTTGTAGACAAGGGGAATAGTTAAGCCCTTTTCCGCGGCCATGTGGACCGCTGATAAAATCTGCGGCACCACATGGGTAGGGGTGACGAAATTGATATTATGGCATCCCCGGTCCTGCAGATCCAGCATTATGGCGGCCATTTTCGCATCCGTTACTTCACTGCCCCACCCCTCATGGCTGATGTCGTAATTCTGGCAGAAAAAGCATAAAAGACTGCAATGGGTGAAAAAGATCGTGCCGGAACCATGTCGCCCCACCAGGGGGGCTTCTTCGCCAAAGTGCGGGGAAAAGGATGAAACCATGGCCTTTTCACCGGTCCGGCAGATCCCTTTTTCTCCGGCTGTTCGATTGACACGGCATTGGCGCGGACAGAGGGCGCAGTCCATCAGGATGTTTTTTGCCGTCTCTATTTTTCCCGTCAGTTTTCCGGTCCGAAAAGTCTGGATATAAGCAGGTTCAAAAGGAATCATATTTTGCAATGCGGTTGCGTGTTATATGCCGGTCAGGGAGTTGGGGCGCAATCCGGGAAAACATGCGAAACAAGGTGCGACAAGCGACTCAGGACGGGCTCATTTACACTGCGTGATGAAATCATGAATGAGGGAATCCACATATGCCAGATCGACATCGGATTGTTTTTCCAGAATCAGATCTTCATTGGCGTGTTTGAGTTTGTTGATCAGATTGAGGATCATGAGCATCAGCAGCTTGTTGCCGGCGTGGGGATAGTTTCTGAAAAAATAGATTAAATCCTTACGGTTGGTTTGAATGACCGTGGTGTCGGTGTCGGCGGTGACGGTGGCGGTTCGCTTGGCGGCCATAAAAATCGCGGCTTCTCCGAAGCTTTCACCGGGCTGAATGTTGCAGATATTGATATTCTGACCCTTAAGGTCTCGGATGGAAATAATCGCCTCCCCGCTGACCAGTGCGTAAAGGGCATCGCCAATGTCATCCTGAGAAATGATGACCTCGCCTTTCTTAAAATGGAGAATAGAGGATATCAGCAGGATTTTTTGAAGTTCATCCTCGTTGAGCCAGTGAAATATCTGAATGGTTTTTATTTTCTTTAGATATTGCAAAATATTGGCTTCTTTAATCATGATCGGTCTCCACAAGGCTGCTGATGATGGGATTTAAAAGCGCAATGCTTCTTTTGAAATCCGAAATCCAACGGATACACTTTTTTTATAGCCATATCCGGTCGCAATGTCAATTGATTTGCCGCGGTAGGTAATGAGGTGCCCTCAAAAAGTATAATCGTCGATCCATACAGCGTGTGAAAGTGGATGACGGGAGCCGGATCGGAGAGGCTTGCATGCTTGAAGAAGTCGTGGCATGACGCGGCCTTTTCCGATCCGGCAAGGGTTACATGGGGTCAGGACTGGGAGTAAGCCGAGGATACTTCGAAATCCGGATAAGCCGTTCCACCGTGTTCGGTGACGTCAAGGCCGGTGATTTCGTCCTCGGGAGTAACGCGCAGCCCAATGGTTTTATCAATGAGCTTGAACATGATGAAGGCCGTGGGAAAGACCCACAGGAAATCCGCCCCGATGCCCAGTAATTGAACGCCGATGATTTTCCCCGTCGTGCCTCCCATGTTGAACAGGCCGGCGGCAAGGGTCCCCCAGGCGCCGCAGACGCCGTGCACGGAAATGGCGCCTACGGGGTCGTCGACTTTTATTTTGTCGAAGGCCATGACCGAGAAGACAACCAGGGCGCCGGCCACAAGACCGATGACGATGGCGCTGCCGGGGGCCACGTTGGCGCAACCGGCCGTGATGCCCACCAGCCCGGCCAGGGTACCATTCAGGGTCATGCCCACTTCGGGCTTGCCGAATTTGATCCAGGACACGACCATGGCGGCGATGGCGCCGGCGGCGGCAGCCAGGTTGGTGTTGACGAAAATCAGGGCAATGCTTTTGTCGGCCGTGGTGGTGGAACCGGGATTGAATCCGAACCAGCCCAGCCACAGGATGAATACGCCCAGGGCGGCAAACCCGATGTTGTGGCCGAGAATCGGGCGGATCGAGCCGTCTTTGGCGTATTTGCCCAAGCGGGGCCCCAGCACCAGGGCGCCGGCCAGGGCGGCCCATCCACCGGTGGAATGCACCACGGTGGAGCCGGCAAAGTCGATGAAACCCAGGTTTTCAAGCCATCCGCCTCCGTTAAAAAGACCTCCCCAGGCCCAGGAGCCGAAAACGGGGTAGATAAAGGCGCTGATCATTACGCTGTAGATCAGGTAACCCACAAACCGCGTTCGTTCGGCCATGGCGCCGGAAACAATAGTGGCCGCCGTGGCCGCGAACACCACCTGGAACATCCAGAACGCCAGCACCCAGGGGTCGCCGTCAGGGGCATAGTCGCTCAGAAAAAAGCCCGTGGTCCCAAACCAGCCCGAGGCGCTTGCTCCGAACATCAGGCCGAAGCCGATGGCCCAGTAAGCAATGCTCCCCATGGAAAAGTCCATCAGGTTTTTCATCATGATATTGATCAGGTTTTTCGCCCGGGTGAAACCGGCTTCAACCAGGGCGAATCCCGCCTGCATGAAAAAGACCAGGCAAGCCGCCACCAGGGTCCATAGATAGTTGGCATGGGTCTGGACCAGATCGATGGCTTCCTTGTTGGAAAGCGCCGTTGGCGCGTCATCGCCGGCCCAGACCCCGACGGCGGTCATCAGGATGGTTGTCATGGTTAAATAGATGATTTTCATAGGAGTCCCCTTTCAATGAATAATTGATCTTCAAAGATAATTAAAAACATTATAAAAACATCAAATGGCGTCTTTCCCCGTTTCCCCCGTTCGAATCCGGATCACCTTTTCCACGGGCAGGACAAAGATTTTTCCATCTCCGATTTGACTGGTATTTGCATGGTCGGTAATGGTTTTAATGACCTGGTCGACCTGATCCGCGCTGACCACAACGTCGATTTTGATCTTGGGGACAAAACCCACATTGTATTCGGCCCCTCGGTAGATTTCCAGGTGTCCTTTCTGCCGACCGAACCCTCTGACTTCACTGATCGTCATGCCGGTGATCTCCATTTTCTCCAGTCCGTCCTTGACTTCATCCAGCTTGAAGGGTTTGATGATTGCTTCAATTTTTTTCATGGCCGTTCTCCTTACGTTAAGAGGAATGAGTTTGCCTCATGCCTGCAGGGTTGAAACTGTAAATTGCAATGGGCGTGCCAGATGGCTTTTTCAAGGCGCTTGGATGTATAACATACCGAATAAAAGTATTTTAAAGCGCAATACTGGTTGATTGGCCATGCCTGCAATCAGTATGGGAAGACAATCTTGTCGGTGCTGAGGCGGCCAATAGAAAAATTATCGGCGGATATTACGGTCCATGGGTCTGTCAGGAGCCATGTATATAAATGCTGGAGGGAAAATATTTCAAAAATGTTAAAAATTTAAAGTGTGGATTACAAAAATGTAATAATTGTTCTGCTTGCGAAATGCGAGAGGAATGGGAGATATAATATTTTTCTTAGTATAATGGCAGTTTAAAAAAGTTTTTATTTATGGCATGACATGTGCAACAAAGCATTTCAGCTTTCACGGCAACGCATGCCTGATATTTCACATGCGATTTTAGATGACGCAAACAAAAAGGTCTGGTTAACCCGGTCATAAACATAATTTAATGAAAGGAGACAATCAAAATGAAGACAACAAGAGCATGGGTGAGTGGATTACTGATGATAATGGTAATGATGACCTACGGCACCGCGGTCGCCGCCGAGGTTACCGGCGGCGTGGATTTGTATTCCGCCTATGTCTGGCGGGGAATCACGTTTAATGACGGGCTGGTGGCTCAGCCGAGCATGGATGTCACAGCCGGTGGTTTCAACTTTAATGTATGGGGTAATTTCGATATTGATGATTATGAGAATAGCCTGGATGACGGCGAATTTTCCGAGATCGATCTGGCCCTGTCGTATACCGTTGAAGCCGGGCCACTTTCGGTCACCGGCGGTTATATCGAGTATCTGTTTCCCACCACCGACGCTGGTGGAGCGCCCGGCACCCGGGAAATTTTTGTAGATCTGTCCGGTGAGCCCGCTGATGGTTTTATCCTCGGCGCTACCGCCTATTATGATATCGACGAGATCGAGGATTATTATCTTACGCCGTATGTCGGATATTCACTGGCGATAAATGATGAAGTTTCTCTGGATTTCGGGGCTTCCTGCGGATATGCGGGAGAGGATTTCGCCCTCGGCGGAGAATCCGGGTTTCATGAGTATACCTTCTATTTGGGTGCGGGGTATCAGATGGATTCGGTTTCTCTGAGCGCGCTATTAGGCTATACCGACACGATGGATAAGGATGTTCTCCCCGAGGAGGCGGCGGATGTCAATTTCTTCGGCGGCATCGGCCTATCGTATAACTTCTGATCATTGTTGACCCGGTTTGCCGCGGCCTTGCCGGGAGGCTGCGGCAAACCGGTCATCCCGCTATTTCCCCATTTTCCGCTTTATAGCCGCTCTGTAATTCCTTTCGCGTCGTTTTAGCCGCTTGCCGGCGCTTTTGATCCGCATCCCATGCGTCAAGGACCTGCTCAGCCTCTTTATTTTAAATGATGATGTTCAGGCATGAATTATAGAAAACACAAATTTTATTGCATTGTTTACAGATGCGTTGCTAAAATTATTAATTTATATTCGAATGCTGGAAGGATTTGGGAATGCCGATTATCATGAAAGCTGATGCTCACATTACAGACGATCGGAGATGATAAAATGGACAAAGCCGCCGTCAGATTGATTTCATGGAACATTAACGGATTGCGCGCGGCTGCCGACAAGGGATTCCTTCAGTCTTTTCAAACGCTGGATGCCGACGTGTTCTGCGTCCAGGAGACCAAGCTTCAGGCGGATCAACTTCCGGAAAACCTTAAACAAATCCAAGGGTATAAATCCTTCTGGTCCCATTGCGCCAAAAAAAAAGGGTACAGCGGCGTCGGCGCCTGGACCCGGATCGCACCCGTGTCGGTGAAATATGGGATCGGCATTGATGATTTCGACCGCGAAGGCCGGATTCTTCAACTCGATTTTTCTGATTTCATATTGTTTAACATCTATTTTCCCAACGGCCAGATGAGTGCCGAGCGGCTGGCCTATAAGCTGGAATTCTACAGGGCGTTTTTTGAATACGCCGGCCGCCTCAGGGACGCCGGCCGCAGCCTGGTAATCGCCGGCGATTACAACACGGCGCATCATGAAATCGATCTGAAAAACCCCAAGGCTAATGAAAACACCTCCGGTTTTCTGCGCATCGAGCGGGATTGGCTGGACCGGATCGTTGCCGATGGTTATGTGGACACTTTCCGGCATTTTTTCCCGGATGCGGTCAAATATTCATGGTGGACCTATCGCTTCCGGGCCAGGGAAAGGGATGCCGGATGGCGGATCGACTATTTTTTCGTCACCACCGATCTGATCGAAAACGGGCATGTCAGGGAAGCATTTATCGACAACACGGTTTTCGGCTCGGATCATTGCCCGGTGGGGCTGGTTCTCGAATTTTAAGGATAATGAAGGATAATGACTGATATGGATATCGTGGCCGTATACGGAAGCCCCCGGCGGGAGGGGAATACCGCGACTCTGCTGAAAAAAGCCGTGGCCGGGGCGCGGGATGCCGGGGCAGGCGTGGATGAGATCGTGCTGCGGGACTGCCGGATTTCACCGTGCCTGGAGATTTACGGGTGTAAAAAAAACGGCGAGTGCGTCATCAGCGATGATTTCCAGCAGGTCCGGGACCGTATCCTTTCGGCCCGGGGCCTGATGATCGCCACTCCGATTTTTTTTTACACGGTATCGGCCCATGTGAAGATGCTTATGGACAGGTGCCAGTCGCTGTGGGTCAAAAAATACTGGATTGATGAAGTGGCTTATGGTACGTGGACACCGGTTCGAAAAGGACTGGTCATTTCCGTCGGGGCCACCAGGGGGAAAAAGCTGTTTGACGGCATGCTGCTTTCCATGCAGTATTTTTTTGATGTGTTTGATATGTCGGTCTGGGATACCCTCTTATACCGGCAACTGGATTTGGCCGACGATGTGCTGAAGCATCCCGCCTATCTGGAGGAGGCCTTTGAAAAAGGGCGTGCCTTTGGCCGGGCGGTCATGGACGATCGATGAAATTCGATTTCAGGCCTATTGGATTAAAAGACAGAGAAGCCTTCCGCCGCTATCTTGATGCGTGCCCTCAGGTCACCTCGGATTACAGTTTCATCAATCTCTGGAGCTGGGCCGAAGTTTATGGACTGGAATGGGCATGGGCCGATGTGCTGGTCTGGATTCGTCAGCAGCGGCCGTCTTTGAAATACTGGGCTCCCATCGGACCGTGGAGCGCGGTTTCATGGGCCGCGCAGTTTGCACTGTTTGAGACGGCGCCGCTGGAATTTGTCCGGGTGCCGGACGTGCTTGCCGATATATGGCAAAACGCCCTGGGAGACCGGGTAACCGTGACGGCGGACCGGGATCAGTGGGATTACGTTTATGCGGCCGCGGACCTGATCGATTTGAAAGGGAACCGGTTTCATAAGAAAAAGAATCTGGTTTCCCAGTTTGAAAAAAATTACGCATATCGTTACGAATTAATGAGCACGGCCCTGGCGGACAAGGCGCTGGCTCTTCAGGACGACTGGTGCGCCTGGCGGCAGTGCGCCTCGGATGTTCATCTGGCTGATGAAAACCGGGTCATTTGGAAGGTGCTGTCCAACTGGGAGTTTCTGCCCGGCGTAACCGGCGGATGTCTGCTGGTGGACGACCTGGTGGCAGCCTATACGGTGGGCGAGATCATCGCGGGTGATACGCTGGTGATCCATTTTGAAAAGGGGTGCCCGGATTACAAAGGTGTTTACCAGGCCATGAACCGGATGTTTGTGGCCCATCAGGCCCCCGGCCCGGTCTGGGTGAACCGGGAACAGGATCTGGGAGATCCGGGGTTGCGCCAGGCCAAGATGTCGTATCATCCAAAACGACTTTTAGAAAAGTTCAAGGTGACCACAAGGTAAGGGGAAAAAGAAATTATGGGCGGTTTTTTCGGGTGCACGTCTAAAACCGATTGCGTCATGGACGTGTTTTACGGGACGGATTATCATTCCCATCTCGGCACCAAGCGGGGCGGAATGGCGGTCAGAAACAGCACCGGCATTAAAAAGACCATCAAGAATATTGAAAACGACTATTTCCGAAGCAAGCTCAATGCCGATCTGCCGCAACTCGACGGCAAAATCGCCATCGGCGTGATCAGCGATACGGATTCCCAGCCGCTGATCATCGGATCCCATCTCGGCACGTTCGCCATTGCCACGGTAGCCAGGATTAACAATCTCGAGGAACTGACCCGCCAGGCATACGCCCGCGGGTTTCATTTTTCCGAAGCCGCCGAGGGATTGGTGAGCCCCACGGAGCTGGTGGGCATGCTCATCGCCCAGGGCGCCACGTTTGAAGAGGGGATCGCCCACGCCCAGGATGTCATCCGGGGATCATGTTCCATCCTGATATTAACCGACAAGGGGATCTACGCGGCCCGTGACAAACTCGGCCGAACCCCGGTGATCATCGGCAGCAAGGACGGCGCTTATGTCGCGTCGTCGGAAAGCTGCGCGCTGTTTAATCTTGGTTATGATGTGGAAAATTATCTCGGACCCGGAGAAATCGTTTTTTTGACGCCGGACGGATGTGAGCGGCGCCAAGCCCCCGGGGATCGGATGCAGATCTGCTCCTTTTTCTGGGTGTATTACGGGTATCCGGCCTCCGGGTATGAAGGCATCAATGTGGAGGCCGTCCGATACCGTTGCGGCCGGGCCCTGGCGCAAAATGATACGGTATCAGCGGATTTTGTCTCAGGCATTCCGGATTCGGGCATCGGGCACGCCATCGGGTATGCCAACACCAAGCAGATTCCCTATATCCGGCCGTTTGTCAAATACACGCCCACCTGGCCCCGCAGTTTCATGCCCGGAGAACAGCGGATCAGAGACCTGGTGGCCCGGATGAAGCTGATTCCGGTTCAGGCCTTGATCGAGGGCAAACGCGGCCTGTTCTGCGATGATTCCATTGTCCGGGGGACCCAGTTGCGGGACAATATCAAGGTGTTGTTTGATTTCGGCGCCCGGGAAGTGCATATGCGGCTGGCCTGTCCCACGCTGATTTTTCCATGTGAATTTTTAAATTTTTCAACATCCCGGGCCACCCTTGACCTGATCGGCCGGAAAATGATCCATCGGCTGGAGGGCGATGCGGTCGCGCACATGGCGGAATACGCAAAGGCCGGATCGGAAAAAAATCTGGCCATGGTGGACCTGATCCGCAAGGAGCTGAAGCTGACCTCTCTGGTCTACCAGAAACTCGACGACCTGGTGGCGGCCATCGGCTTGCCCAAGGAAAAATTATGTACCCATTGCTGGGACAACAGTAGTTATTTTTGAATTTAGGAGAAAATATGCCAAAGATAGAAGATATTAAAAAAGTAATGATCATCGGTTCGGGTCCGATTATTATCGGTCAGGCCTGTGAATTTGATTATTCGGGAACCCAGGCGTGCAAGGCCCTGCGTACCCTTGGCTACCAGATCGTCCTGGTTAATTCAAATCCCGCCACCATCATGACCGATCCCGGCATGGCCGACGCCACTTACGTGGAACCCCTCAACCTGGAAACCCTGACCCGGATCATTGAAAAAGAGCGCCCTGATGCCCTGCTGCCGAACCTGGGGGGCCAGACCGGTCTCAACCTCAGCCTGGGACTTCATCGCGCCGGGGTATTGGAGAAATTCGGCGTAAAAATCATCGGCGTCAATATCGGGGCCATTGAGCGCGGGGAAGACCGGACCGAATTTAAAAAAACCATGGAACGCCTCGGCATCGAAATGCCCAGGAGCGAGGCCGTCTACAGCGTGGAGGAGGCCGAACGGGTGGCCGAGGAAGTCGGTTATCCGGTGGTGATCCGCCCGGCTTACACCATGGGCGGCACCGGCGGCGGTCATGTCTATAATGTGGAAGAACTGCGGGAAGTGGCGGCCCGGGGCCTGTCGGTCAGTCTGGTCCACCAGGTCCTGGTGGAGGAATCGGTGATCGGCTGGGAGGAGCTCGAACTCGAGGTGGTGCGCGATGCCCGCAACCAGATGATCACGGTCTGTTTTATTGAAAACGTGGACGCCATGGGCGTGCACACCGGGGATTCCTTCTGCACGGCGCCCATGCTCACCATTGCCCCGGAACTCCAGAAACGGCTTCAGGATTATTCTTATGCCATCGTGGAAGCCATCGAGGTCATCGGCGGCACCAACATTCAATTCGCCCATGACCCGAAAACCGGCCGGGTGGTGGTTATCGAGATCAATCCCCGGACCTCCCGCTCGTCGGCCCTGGCCTCCAAGGCCACGGGGTTTCCCATTGCCCTGGTGTCGGCCATGCTGGCCGGCGGCCTGACCCTGGATGAAATCCCCTACTGGCGGGACGGGACCCTGGAAAAATACACGCCTTCCGGGGATTACGTGGTGGTGAAGTTCGCCCGATGGGCCTTTGAAAAATTTGCGGGCATCAAGGACCGGCTGGGGACCCAGATGCGGGCCGTGGGCGAGGTCATGAGCATCGGCAAGAACTATAAGGAAGCCTTTCAGAAAGCCATCCGGTCCCTGGAAAGCGGCCGTTACGGGCTTGGTTTTGCAAAGGATTTTAACAAGAAATCCCTTGCCGAGCTGATGAATCTGCTCACGTTTCCATCCAGCGAGCGTCATTTTATCATGTACGAGGCCCTGCGCAAGGGTGCCAATATCGCGGATCTGCATGAAAAAACCCATGTGAAGGCATGGTTTATCGAACAGATGCGGGAACTGGTGGTTCTTGAAGAAGAAATTCTGACCCACAAGGGGAAGATGCTTCCCGATGATCTGCTGATTAAGGCTAAAAAGGACGGGTTTGCCGATCGTTACCTGGCAAAACTGCTCGCGATTCCGGAAAAGGAGATCCGTGCCCGGCGAAAGGCCATCGGCATGGGCGAAGCCTGGGAAGCGGTGCCCGTATCCGGGGTTGACAACGCGGCCTATTACTATTCCACCTATAACGCGCCCGACAGCGTGCCGGTGAGCGACCGGAAGAAAATTATGGTGCTCGGCGGCGGTCCCAACCGCATCGGCCAGGGGATTGAATTCGACTACTGCTGCGTGCACGCCGCTTTTGCCATCCGGGACGCGGGGTTCGAGTCCATCATGGTCAACTGCAACCCGGAAACCGTGTCCACAGATTACGACACCTCCGACAAGCTCTATTTCGAACCGCTCACCGTCGAAGACGTGCTCTCCATCTATGAAAAGGAAAAGCCTGAGGGCGTCATCGTGCAGTTCGGCGGGCAGACACCGCTCAATATCGCCCAGGAACTGGCCGAAGCCGGGGTCAATATCCTCGGCACGTCGCCGGATACCATTGATCTGGCCGAGGACCGGGACCGGTTCCGGCAGATCATGAAAAAACTCGGCATCCCCCAGCCGGAATCGGGCATGGCCCATACCGAGGATGCGGCCCTGGCCGTGGCCGCCCAAATCGGATATCCGCTGATGGTCCGGCCCTCTTATGTCCTGGGAGGACGAGCCATGATGGTCGTGCTGGATGAAAGCATGCTGCGTCAGTACATGGCTACGGCCGTGGATGTGTCTCCCGAGCGCCCGATTCTCATCGACCGGTTCCTGCAAAATGCCATCGAGGCAGAAGCCGATGCCATTGCCGACGGGACCGACGCCTTTGTGCCGGCGGTCATGGAGCATATCGAACTGGCCGGCGTGCATTCCGGGGATTCGGCCTGCGTGATTCCGCCGGTGAGTATTCCGGTCAAACATGTGGAAACCATTTATGAGTACACCCGGAAAATCGCCATGGAACTCGGTGTGAACGGTCTGATGAACATCCAGTACGCCATCGCCGACGACACGGTCTATATTCTGGAAGCCAACCCCCGGGCATCCCGCACCGTGCCGCTGGTCTCCAAGGTCTGCAATATCTCCATGGCCCGTATCGCCACACGGATCATGCTGGGCCAGAAACTGTCCGAATTCAAATTGTTTAAGAAGCCGATCCCCCATTTCGGGGTCAAGGAAGCGGTGTTTCCGTTTAACATGTTTCCCGAGGTGGATCCCCTGCTGGGGCCGGAAATGCGGTCCACCGGCGAGGTGCTGGGTATGGCCGGCTCCTTCGGCATGGCCTATTTCAAGGCCCAGGAAGGCACCGGCGTGGCCCTGCCGCTGACGGGAACCGTGCTGATTACGGTGGCAAACCGGGACAAATCCGGGGTTCTGGAATCGGCCCGGCTTTTTAAAGACTTACAGTTTCGTATTTTCGCCACAAACGGCACCCGGGAATTTCTGATGGAAAACCAAATTCCCGCCGAGCCGATCCGCAAACTCGGATACGGCCGGCCCGACATCGTGGATGAAATTAAAAACGGCGGCATCCAACTGGTGATCAACACCCCGGGCGGACGGGAAAGCAAGGACGATGATTCCTATATCCGCAAGGCAGCCATTAATTACAAGGTGCCTTATATCACCACCACGGCGGCGGCCCTGGCGGCGGCCAAGGGGATCATGGCCCGGCGTCAGGGTGATCCCCTGCCGCGTTCATTGCAGGAATATCACGCCAATATCCGGTAAATTCAAGGCGGAACGGAGGGACGGATTTGCAAACCTGCCCCTCCATTCCGCCGGGTCGCTAAAACGACGTAAACAGTTCCTCATAGACATCGGAAATATAGACGATGCCTATGGGCCGCTCATTGTCGAGCACCGGCAGCCGGCGGAAGTGGTGTTTGACCATCCGGTCCACCAGAGCCATCAGGTGCTCGTCGGGGGCCGCACCGGTGACGTCGGTGCTCATCACCTGGTATACCCGTTTTCCCCTGAGATTGTTAATCAGGGTTTGCATCTGACCCTGCCATGAAAGTTCAGTGCCTTCAATGCCGTAATTGAGAAAAGTCGGCCGCAGGTGATATAAAATATCGAACATGGTCACGACTCCGGCCAGTTTCTGAAAATCGTCGACCACCATGATGCTGACGGTTTTGTGTCCTGTTTTTCGTAATTTGCCGTGTAAAATCCGGTCAATGGCCACCCCCACCGGCGCATTTTCATGAATCATGTCAAAATCGGTGACCATGATATCTTTTGCCAGCAATGTCAATGCCGATCCCTCCTTGTTTATCTTCCGGTTTTTAATTTTTCCCACCAGGATTCATATATCACAATTGCCTCACCGATATCGACCTGAAAATCAGCCCCGGCCAGATCTTCTTTTGTGGGATAGATGGTGCGGTTGTTGCGGATATCTTTATCCAGCAGTTTGACGGCCTCCCGGTTGGGCGAGGCATATCCGATTTCCTCGCAGATGGCCCTGGCGATATCGGGTCGCAGCAGAAAATCGATGAGCGCATGGGCGTTGTCGACATTTTCGGCCCGTTTGGGAATCACCAGGTTGTCCATCCATAAGATGGCTCCTTCCGTTGGATAGATATAGACGAACTTTTCGTTTTCTTCGGCCGCCATGAATGCTTCACCGTTCCAGATCTGGCCGATCGACACCTCGCCGGTGATATAGGGGACGCGGGGGGTATCGGAATTAAACAGCCGGACATTGGGCATCAGCTGCACCAGTTTGTCATAGGCCTGTTGAATCTCATCCGGGTTGGTGGTGTTGCCGGAAAGCCCCAGGACCCGCAGGCTCATGAAAAATACATCCCGGACGTCGTTTAACAGCAGGACTTTGCCTTTAAATTCCGGTTTCCAGAGATCGGCCCAGGACCGGACCGTCTCCGGGTCGATTTCGGCTGAATTGACGATAATTCCGGTGGAGCCCCAGAGATAGGGGATGCTGTATCTGTTGCCCGGATCAAAAGGCCGGTCTGTGTGCTGTGCGTCTAAGTTTTTGAAATTATTCAGCCGGCTTTTATCGATTTCACGAAGCAGGCCTTCTCTTCCCATTTTGTTGACAAAATAGCCCGACGGCACCACCAGGTCATACCCTTTTCCATCCAGGAGCCGGATTTTGGCGTACATGGCCTCGTTGCTGTCATAGGTGGTGTAGATGACCTTGATACCGGTCTCTTTGGTAAACTGGCGGATCACTTCTTCCGGCAGATATTCGGACCAGTTATAGAAATAGACCTCCTGCTTAGCCGCTGCGATGGAGGCGATACAGAGGCTGAGTAAAATGAAAACAGCAGGGACGGCGATTTTAAACAAAATGCGGTTCATGATTTTTTCTCCTTGAGCAGAAAGTATGAAAATGAAACAAAGACCACCGGAATGAGAAACAAAATGGTGGCCAGGGCATTGACTTCGGGTTTGACTCCCAGTCGGACCATGGAATAGATGCGCAGGGGCAGAATCTCAAAGGACGGCCCGGTGACAAAAAAACTGACGATGACGTCATCCACCGACAGGGTGAAACTCAGCAGCCATCCCGCCAGCACCGCCGGCATGGCAAGGGGTAGGATGATTCGGTAAAACACGTGCCATTCCCCGGCGCCGAGGTCCCGGGCCGCTTCGATCAATGCGGAATCGAAACCCGAAAGCCTGGAATACACCGTGATCACCACAAAGGGAAGGCAGAAGGTGATGTGGGAAAGCAGCAGGGACATGAAACCGAGATGGATTCCCAGTGCAATAAAAAGCGCCAGCAGCGATATAGCCATGACGATATCCGGCGACATCATGATGACAAACAACAATCCTTCAAACGCTTTTTTCCCGGCAAACCGCCAGCGGTAGAGGCTGACGGCCCCGAGGGTGCCGATGACGGCGGCCAGGGTGGCCGCAAGAAAGGCGATGATCAGGGTGTTTATGGCCGCATGCATCAGCAGGGGGCTGTCGATGATCTGGTAATACCATTTCAGTGTCCATCCCTCCCATCGGGTTCCGTATTTGGAAGCATTGAACGAGGAGGCGATCAGCACGAAAATCGGCAGATAGAGAAAAAGATAGATCAAGGCCACGTAAAGTGTTTTGACGCGCCGCATCACCGGATCTCCTTTTTCCCGATTTTGCGGATGCTGAAGAAATAAGCGATCAGCATCAGGGCCATGATCAGGGTCATGGTTACGCTGGCCGCGGCCCCGAAAGGCCAGTCCCGGGCATCTAAGAACTGGTTCTTGATGAAATTGCCGATGAGAAGGTCCTTGGCCCCGCCAAGCAGGTCGGATACGTAGAACATGCCCAGAGCAGGCAGGAAAACAAGGAGTCCGCCGGCGATGATGCCGGGCATGGTCAGGGGGATGATTACCCGGACGAATGTCTGGAATCTGCCGGCTCCGAGGTCGGCGGAGGCTTCCAGCAGACGCGTGTCGAGTTTTTCAATCACCGCGAAAAGCGGCAGCACCATAAACGGGAACAGGATGTAGACCAGCCCGATGGTCACGGCCGTTCCGGTGTAGAGGAGCCGCAGGGGCTCGTCAATAATGCCGGTAAACAGCAGGAGTTTGTTGAGTACGCCCTGGGTGGCCAGCAGGCTCCGGATGGCATAGGTGCGGATCAGGGAATTGGTCCAGAAGGGGATGATGACCAGCAGCAGGAGCAGATGCCGCAGCCCCGGCCGGGTCCGGGCCAGGGCATATGCAAAGGGATAGCCGAGCGCCAGGCAGACCATGGTGGCCACCAGGGCCATGGCCGCGGAATGCCCGAACACCTGAAGGTAGACCGGATCCAGGATGCGCCGGTAGTTTTCCAGCGTGAAATCCAGCCGTACAAAGGCGGCCTCGTCCCGCTGGAGAAAGCTGGTCGCCAGGATCATGACATTGGGAATTAAAACGAAAAACCCGAGCCATGCCCCTGTGAGACCGATGGTTGCGGTTTTAAAGAGGCTCTTTTCCGTCATCCGGCAGTATCTCCTCCCAGGATGGGACCCATCCCACAGCCACGCGTTCGCCGATGCTATAATCAAATGACGGATCTTCCTCGTCGAAAAATTCGCTGGCCTGGATTTTTTTTCCGCAATCCAACAGGATCAGCGAATCCAGGGTCATTCCCTTGTAGGTGCGCTCCAGAACCCTGCCCATAAATTTTCCGTCAATGGATGTTCCGTCAACAGCCTGGCCGTTTTTGAGTTCCGTGACGCGCAGGTCCTCGGGCCGCAGCAGGACCTTGATCCGGTCTCCGGTCTGAAAGGACCGGGGCGTTCGCAGGGTGCAGCCGACCCCTTCCACGTCGGCGAAAAGGGTTGATCCGTTTTCCCGACCGGTGACGATTCCGTCGAAAATATTGATTTCACCAACGAATCGGGCCACAAACAGGTTGGCGGGGGTTTCATAGACCTGGCGCGGGGTGCCGGCCTGCTCGATTTGGCCGTCGCGCATGACGATGACCCGGTCGGACATGGACAGGGCCTCTTCCTGGGAATGGGTGACAAAGATAAAGGTAATGCCTATCCGCCGCTGAATTTGCTTGAGTTCGATCTGCATCTCCTTGCGGAGTTTGTAATCCAAGGCATTGAGGCATTCATCCAGCAACAGGACCTTCGGCCGGTTGACAACGGCCCGGGCCAGGGCCACCCGCTGCTGTTGGCCCCCGGAAAGCTGGTGGGGCTTGCGGTCGGCCAGGTCGTCCAGCTTGACCATGCGCAGGGCCTCATCGACCCGCTGGCGGATTTCGGCCCGGTCCGTTTTTTTCATTTTCAGGCCGAAGGCCACATTGTTTAGGGCAGTCATGTGTGGGAAAAGAGCGAAACTCTGGAACACGATGTTGACATGCCGCTGGTTGGGAGCCAGATCATTGACCCGGCGGCCGTCGATGAAGATATCCCCTTCGTCCGGGGATTCAAACCCCGCCAGGAGTCTGAGAATGGTGGTCTTCCCGCACCCGGAAGGGCCCAGCAGGGTGAGGAATTCCCCGTTGCGGACGTCGAGATCCAGTCCCGCGAGGACCGTCTTGTCGCCGAAACGTTTGGTGATGCGTTTCAGAGAAACGATGGGGTTGCCGTTGCGATGGTCTGCCATTCGCCTTCATGGGAACTTGAGGGTTGAACCGTTTGCGCCCCTTTTCGGATTCCGGAAAACAGGGCCTGTTATTATAGAATAATTATTTTAAATCATTTGATTTTAATATATTAAGCCACCATATCGGCCGATACATTATATGGAAAAAAAGAGGATTTCAACCAATATTGATCGGCCGTAAAACCATCCGGCCAATGCCTGTGTGAAAGTGCGGATATTACCCGGCCAGAGCAATGATCCGTTTGGATGTGTATTCCCCCACGTCGGCCAGGGCGTCGATGGGCAGGAACCGATCGGCGTTATTGGAATACAGGCAGGTCACCGATGCCGGGAAATCCTCGTCGGCCTCATAAAAGATATAGCAGAGCGCGATTTTGGGCAGGGGATAGACCACAACGTTGAAGTCCCCCGGAGTATCCGGGGACGCGTCCCGGCCCTTGAGTACGGTTTTGATTCGGGCGATATTTTTTTTAACAGCCGCCGTATGCGGCGCCAGAATGTTCTCCGTGTGGGTGGCAAATGCCCCCACATACGGCATGGTATTGGGAAAATCCTTGAAGGCCTTTAAGGGAAGGGGAACGCAGGGGTCGGTTTTCGCGGCGAGGGCGTAAAGGGAGATCATGATCCCCATGACCGGCGGATAACCTCCGTCGCCAATGACAATGCGGCCGGGAGTAATCCGGCAGGTTTCCCCGAAGGCTTCAAACACAAAGGCGTCGCCCTCCTGCGCGGCTGGCAGCCGGCCGGCCAGGTCCGGCGGAAGGTTTTCATAGAGGCGGCCCAGGTTGTCCGCCACGATTTTTTCATAATTGTCGCTCATTGGTTTCACTTTTTCATGTTGCCGTAGAAATTTTATCTCGCCGAAACCGGATCTGACAGACATCATCTCCTCTTGCGATGGCTTTCGGCAGGTCCATCATGCAACCATAACTTTCGGCAATACCTCGGTCCCCGCACATGGCAATGTCGCACAGTTTAGCCATTTCATCATCGGAGCAGCCTTGCTTCTGCCACGCCTTGACCAGCGGGCAGTAGTGAAAATCAATGGACAGTCGATCGTCGGTGCATTCCTGTATTTTCATTTCAAACACCCACTGGGCCGGCTTGGTGAAAAGCGTCTTTTTCAGTCCTTTCAAACTCTGGGTGCCGCCTTTTTCTACAAGACCGCGGCCCTGGTGCAAACCGCAGCGACGGATGGCATCCGGCGCAAATTCTTCCCATGGCAAACCTTTTTTGGCAGCCTCATCGCACAGTAAATAAAGCCATAGCGCCCGGTGTTCCAAAAGCTCCCGGATGGCCGCAATAAGCCGGATTTTGATTTTGGGTTCGTTCGTGATGCTGCTCATTGGATTTTTAAAATCTCCTGTGGATTTTTTCTTAATAGCGCAAGGGTTTATTTATAGGGATATTTCGCGCAATACGCGGTTTAATCTTTTAATGGATGGATTTTTTATTTTAACTGTAATATTTCATATCAATTTCTAATTTTACAAGGGAAATTATCACTCGGTCCTCGGCATTACATATGGTGCCATGATAAATGGGCTACAGCCAAAGCTGGCCGGCTATCCCTTATATATCATACGCCTGTTGTTATCATCTGTAATGAATAATATCAGTTTGACAAAAAACCTTGACAATTAATGGCATTTATTGAAAATTATATAATATTATAAGGTATTTTTGTTTTATCAACTTGATCATTGCAACAGGAAGATGCTACTGAACCCCTTCGGCGTTGGGGCGTTGTGGCCAGAGTTTATGGCCATCGCGGCCGCATTAGGTCGGACAACAGGAATCACCCGTAATCACCCGTGATCTGTCGGACGGTTTCGGCAGGGAAAACAAAAGCAGATGACACTAAAAAAAATCATATCCGG
Organism: Desulfobacteraceae bacterium; assembly: GCA_003597945.1. Lineage (GTDB taxonomy): Bacteria > Desulfobacterota > Desulfobacteria > Desulfobacterales > Desulfosalsimonadaceae > SURF-33. The sequence goes on from QZJS01000089.1 coordinate 46,270, forward strand.
CGGGCAGACCGGAGCGGATCGGGCAGCCCTTGATTTTGCCATCGATAATGATCTTCCCCACGGGGGATGGGTTCCCAGGGGCCGTCTGGCGGAAGACGGCATGATCCCGGACCGGTATCAGGTTACCGAAACCCAATCGTCGGCGTATGCGGAGCGAACCGAGAAGAATGTGATCGACTCCGACGGCACGCTGATTTTTTCCCATGGCCCTCTGGCCGGGGGGTCGGAACTGACGCAAAAATTGGCCCAGCGGCATGGGCGGTCCTGTCTTCATATGGATTTAAATGGAGTCGATGAATTTTATGCGGCATTTGAAATCATGCATTGGCTCCAGCGGCAGGGTATTGAAATCTTAAATGTAGCCGGGTCCAGGGCCAGCAAAGACCCCGATATTTATTACGCGACTTTTCATATTTTAGAGGCGGTTTATTATTTTTCGGTGATCGAAGAGAGCATGCCGGATTTCATTAATCGGCCCTTTGATCTTTGTGATCCGCACATCCGCAAAGAGGCCCCGTCGACCCTGACGGAAGCCGTCACCCGTCTCATGGAGGACCTGCCGTTAAAGGAGAGAGTTGCCATTGCGGGTCTCAACGAACGCGAATTTTTTGACCGACACGGCGCGCTCGACATCTATATCCGGAATTATTTCGGCTTGTCCGCCGGAAATACCCGTTTGCTGGCATCCTGCCGGAATGAATCCGGAAATCATGATTTGGATATCGACGGCGCGGTGGTTATGATCTTGAAAAATTTCCGGAGCCTTGTCAAAACAACCCATTCCCTCCGGGTGGTCAAGGCATGACCGGCCCTGTTTGTTGCCGGATGTTTTGGTGAAAACAAAAATGCCTGATATCCCCCCTCAGGCAAATCATGTAAACACTTTATGGCGGCTTCGGGCCAAGGTTGACGGCAACCTGGAGACCGCCGAAATAAGGAGCCCGAAATGAAACGGAAAGGATTGAAGATGGTATTTCTGGTCGTGGTTTTTTTCGCGGCCGGCGCTGTCCATGCCCATGATGCCTATTATCGGATCGAGGTCGAGCCCAGAGAAACGGCTGATGAGCAGATCAAGCTTAAGGATCATGAACTCAAAACCATGGAATACCTCGATGAAAAGGAAAAAGCCGAGCGCATCGAACAGTCCGAGGAATTCTGCCGGATCGGGGATATGTATTATGAAAAAGGGGATGTTGAAAAAGCGGTGGCCTATTATGAACGTGCCATCATGTTTAATGAAAACAATATCTACGCCCATGAGAGACTGACTGTTGCGGCCGAAGCGCGCGATGCCATGGAAAAAGCCGTCAGCGAACGCTATCATCGGGCCATGGAATATTTTCGAAAGGGTATGATCGATCAGGCCATCGATGAACTGGTGACCGAAATCAAGGAAAACCCTGAAAATGAGGCGGTCAGAATCCGGCTCAAGGAAATCGAAACCCGATATCGTTGAATCATCGACACGATATTTAAAAAACGAGCGCTCGTTCTATTTCTGATTGACAATATGCCCGCCATACCCTAAGCTCCTTGATGATTACGATTAATCCGAAACAATCAATAAACCTTAATGGATTAGAGGAAACCAGAATGAGCGAAGATACGATTTACCAACAGCTTCGGCAGCGGCTGGATGATATGGCGACGGGTTTTCCGCCTTCGGAAACCGGCGTTGAAATTCGGATTCTGAAACGGCTGTTTTCCCCTGCGGACGCGGCGCTCTTCCTGATGATGACGCCCATGCTGGAAACGCCGGAAAGCGTGGCCGGCCGCCTCAACCTTCCCGAAGATGATGCGGCGGCTCACCTGGAAGATATGGCCTCCCGTGGCCTGCTGTTTCGGCAGAAGAAAAATGACCAGCGCCGGTACGCGGCCGTTCCCTTTGTGGTGGGTATTTTTGAATTTCAGTTAAATTCCGTTGATGAATCACTGGCCAAAGATATTTACGATTATTACGAAGCGGCCCTGGGCAAGAGTTTTCAGGCATATGGCACGCCCGTGATGCGGACCATTCCCATCAACCGGACCCTGGTCAGTGAATGGCCGGTGGCCCCTTATGAAGACGTGCCGCGGATTTTCGATGATCAGAAAAAGATCGCGGTGGCGCCGTGCATCTGCCGCACCGCGGCCAAAAAGGCCGGACAGGGATGCGACAGGCCCCTGGAAGCCTGTTTCATATTCGGCTCACACGCCGAATACTATGTGGACAACGGCATGGGCCGCTATATCGACAAGGAAGAAGCCAAGGAGATCGCGAGAAAAAACGAGGCCGCCGGCCTGGTGATGCAGCCCTTCAATTCCCAGTACGTCGGCGGGATGTGCAGTTGCTGTGGATGCTGCTGCGGTATGCTGCGCTCGCTGAAAAAACAGGATCATCCCGCCGAAGCGGTCAAGAGCAATTATTACGCTACGGTCGCGGCCGAAGACTGCACCGGGTGCGAAGTCTGTCTGGAACGCTGCCATATGGAAGCCATCGACATGGCCGATGATATCGCCCAAATCAATCCTCGGCGCTGCATCGGCTGCGGCCTGTGCGTTTCCACCTGTCCCGCCGACGCCATCCGGCTGATCCGGAAATCCGATGACGCCCAATACGTTCCGCCCAGAACCGGAATGGAAACCTATATCCGCATCGCCCAGGAGCGCGGAAAGATCTGAGGGGCCGTGATAACCGGGGCGACCACAGGGCGCGCTATGGCAGGGCTTCCATTTTTTTGTAATCCATCGCCTTGGCATATGCCTCAAGGTCGTCGCCGCTAATGCCGTATCCCTCGATTGACACCAGAAAGCGGTTGGCCACAACCATCTGGATACTGCCGCTGCGGTCCGCCGCGCTGTATTTGACAATGGCCCGCTGCTGATTGATTCGCTGGACTTTCCCCCCATCGGATGCGGCGAACATGGGGTTTGAAATCATCATCATCACGCCCTGCAATATCGGCGAATCCGTAATGATTTGAACGGTTATGTTGCTGTCTTCCTTTTGATACCGGCGTTCCGCGGTCACGCCGCCGCCCATCAAGGCTGCGCCCGCAGCCTGGGAAGATGCTTCTTCGGCGCTCCAGCCTTTCAGCGCCTCGGGCAAAAGCGCCTTCAGATCCTCTCCCTTTTTCTGCTGAATCAACTGGGACGCATAATTGAGGCTGGCGACCGCGTCCGAATAATGGCCGTCCTTGTAGTTTTCCAGGGCTTCAGCGATGGTGTCCGTGACCTCATCGGCGTGCAGGCAGGTTGTCCATGCCACGAAAAAAAGGGTCAATACAATCAGGTATGGTTTTTTGATGAAAGTTTTTTTCATGGGATCTCCTTTTGGT
>QZJS01000058.1 GCA_003597945.1 Desulfobacteraceae bacterium
CTTCCGCAGATTTCCGGTAAATGCGGGTTTTCGTTTTTCGAGAAAGGCCCGGGTGCCTTCCGCCGCGTCGCTGCTGGCAAAACAAAGGGCGAATGCATCAATTTCAATTTCACAACCCGAAGCGATGTCCACTTCCGTTCCATGATTGACGGCGTGTTTTGCGGCATTGAGGGAGACGCGGCCCTTGGAAACGATGCCGCCGGCGGTTTTCATGGTTTCGGCCATGAGCTGATCCGGTGCGATGACCCGGTTGACGATGCCCATTTGAAGCGCATCTTGGGCGGAAAGCATTTTACCGGTAAAGATCAGTTCCCTGGCCTGGTTTTTCCCAATGATGCGGGCCAGCCGCTGAGTCCCCCCGAATCCGGGTATCAGACCGAGGGTGATTTCCGGGAGCCCGAATTTCGCGGTCTCGGACGCGTAGATGAAATCACAGGCAAGGGCGAGTTCAAGGCCGCCGCCAAGGGCGAACCCGTTGACCGCGGCAATCACCGGGATCGGCAGTTTCTGAAAGGCGGTCATGGTCATGTGCCCGCGGGCCGCGAAGTATTTTGCTTCCAGCGCGTTAAGCTGGGCCAGCTCGGTGATGTCCGCGCCTGCCACAAATGCTTTTTCTCCGGCACCCGTCATTATCAGGACGCGGATTTCCTCGTTTGCCGCGATTTCTCCGGCGGCCTCGTAGAGTTCCTGTAGAAGGGCCGTATTGAGTGCGTTAAGGGCTTTTGGGCGGTTGATGGTCAGTATCGCGGTTCTATCCTGGATTTGGATGGTAAGGGATTCATATGACATGGAATACGCCTCCTGCTTTGATTTATTGATAAAAATTATTTTTTACGGCGATCCTGTTCGCTCTCGGATTTTTATAATTTTATCATACTGACGGCTTGGTAAAAAGATGGATTGTCCGTCAGTCACCCCATAGATGATCCGCAAGGTTTTGTCAAACGGAAGCATTCAACTGTGCAGGGTTAAGACCATGCAAATGATCTGTTAACATGATCTGTTATTTAACTTGACATATCGTCGATATTAATTTTATCTTTATATTTTTAAAATCCAAAGCATGTGAACCTGATCGGCATCATTGTACCAAATATCTGACATTTTCAAATCAGCGGAGTCGCAATCATGGACGAAGCCTCCATATTGAATGCATATCGTCGATATGCGCGAAATTACAATCGGTTTTTCGGTAAGATTTTTGAACAAGGCCGCAGGCAGGTGGTGCGGTACATGAATTGTCAGCCTGGGGACCGCACCCTTGATGTGGGCATCGGTACGGGATTGTCGTTAAATTTTTATCCCAAAGATACCCTTGTGGTGGGCATTGATATTTCTCCGGAGATGCTGGCCATGGCCCGCGAGGCAATTCATCGCAGTGATTCCCGTAATGTCTGCCTGTCGCTGATGGATGCCCAGAAATTGTGTTTTCCGGATGATACCTTTGACAAGGTGGCCGCTATGTATGTGGCATCGGTGGTTCCGGATCCGCAATCCATGATTGCCGAGATCAAGCGGGTGTGCAAGCCCGACGGTGATATTTTCATTCTCAATCATTTCAGCAACGGCCATCTGCTGCCCAAGATGATCGAGAAAATATTTGCGCCATTTGAAAATGTCATCGGTTTTCGGCCCCATTTTCCCCTGGACCACTTTATCGACAACGCGGCGCTGAAAGTGGTCTCCTTGTCGCAGGTCAATCTTTTCGGATATTGGACGCTGATTCATGCCAAAAACGAAGAGCCGGATTCCAATCGTATCGCATCATAAGTCAACTTACCGCAGCATTCCGGGGCCGTTTACACCCACACTGATACAGGCGTGTCGCCTTCACCCATCTTAAAATCTTAAAATCAGGTTTTTCGAACCCCAAAATCAGGTTTTCCCCGATTGCTTTTTGCGCCGGGGACATGTACAAAAAATACAAACAGCAAAACAGTGTTTGCGCCAATGAATAGTGTTGTGGCATAAAATCAGTTACTGCGGTTGATGTTTCATCCTGAGTTCGGTTTACCAGAAAAAGCCAAATCTGCCGCGAGACAGAGACGGAAAGCCACGGGTCTCACTGAGACAGCCGGGTTGCCTGCAAAAAGGTTCCCGGCTTTTTTTGCGTGGTCAGGCATTCACAATTTTATAAAAACCAAGGAGATCGAAATGAAAAAGAGGATTTTTCAAAAAAAATGGATTTTGCTTGCCCTGGTTCCGTTTCTAGTCGTCACCATCAGCGCGTGCAGCCTGATCACCAAACCTTACATCACCAATGCAGGCAACAACAAAATTGTCAACCTCGGGGATTCCATTTTTGCATTGTCCGGTAGAATCAGCGATTACCTTCACAGCTATGCCGGCAAGACCTTCCGCCGGTATGCCACTTCCGGCGCCGAACTCAACGGCGGCCTGATCGAGCCCTCGGTCTATTCCCAGTATACCCGGGCCAAAAATGATTACCGGACCATCGACACCATTTTTATGGACGGCGGTGGAAACGACATCCTGATTCCGGCCACCATGTATTTTGATCCCTACAACTGCAAGGTGGACTGGTGGGAGTCCGGGCTGTCCACCAAATGCAAGAATTTCATTAATGACATCTATGTTGAGGCCGTTACCCTGTTCAACCAGATGGGCCGGGATGGTGTTAAGAACTTGATTTTTCTTGGTTATTACAATATTAAATTTGGTGTTATCGGAACCACCGCGTTAAATCCGGCCGTGGCCTATGGAAACGGCAAACTTTCTCAGGCGATCGCAAACGCCACCGCGGGGCCGGGTTATCGGGTTTTTATTGATCCAAGATCATCGATTACCAACAGCGACATCATCATCGACGGTGTCCATCCCAGCGACTCGGGATCCAAGAAGCTGGCGACGTTGATCTGGAATAAACTGAAGTATCTTCCCTATTAATCCTTCCTGGTCGACCTGGTCGGTTGACCTTTTGACGCGAGGGGCTTCAGGCACGGACTTGAAGCCCCTTTTTTTATGGCCGGGCGGGTTCGGTCTCGAATGCATCGATTCTGAATTGGCTCTGAGCAGGCCAGTGGGCATTGTCCTGAAATAAATATGATATTATGATATACGGTGCTTATAGGGCCAGTGCATCTCGAACGGCGCATGATGATGCGTTCGGTCTCGGCTGCTTTGTGAGTGGGATCAGTTTCTTCCATAAACCCGGGGCCGCAGGAAGCGGTAAAAACCGTCATTTTCCTCCAGTTCAATGGTGCCGGCCTCGTCATTGAAATATTTTTCCCTTGCCGCCTTAAGCTTTTCTTCCAGTTCCGGACCTTCAAACCGGGCCGCCAGCGCATCCCGCTCTTCCATGTAACGATATCCGGTTTCCCATCGCTGATTTCGGATGGCGTCATACTCAGTCATTTTTTCGACCTGTTCTTCGGTAAATCCCATCTGCCGCCGGACTTTGTTGATTTCCCACTGGCGCTGTTCCGGACTCATCTGCTGAAGTTCTTCCTGGACGGATTCAAGGCTTAAAAATACCTTTGCCGACATGTCCTTGTATTCCAGTACAAATTCTTCCGCTGTGTTTTCATATGTCTGGAGCAGCGCATTGTGAAACATGTCCAGTTTTTCATCAATGGTGGTATCATAGGATTGCTCCAGCAAAGCCATGGTGTCCTGCATGGCTTTTTTGCGCGCATCCGTTGCCAGCATTTCGCCGGACCAGATTTCCATGGCGTCCTCACCGAACATGGATTCTCTCATCTCCCAGAGAAAAAGTTTTTTTTCGGCCTCCGACATTTGTTCCAGCAGCGCCGCGTTTTCGTCCAGCCAGGCATGATAGGCTTCCAGTTGGGAAAGAGTGTCGAAAATGGCGTCCGCCTGGTCCGGAAAGGCGCGCCGGATGACGCGGACAAACAGATTTTCGCCGTCTTCTCCGGGAAACAGGGAAAGGATGTAGCGTTTGACATTGAGCAGGCTGGCCTGGGTGCTTTTTTTTGCGATGGTTTTGCCGTAATTTTTTTGCAGTTCCTTTACCACCTGATCCTCGAATGCCTTTTTTTCAATTTCTGCGGGCGTTTGGGTTCCATCGTTTTCGTTTGCGGATAACCCTAACCCCTTTTTTGCCCTGTCGATGGGAGAAGTCAGCGCGGGTCCCCCTGAGGAGACGATGCCCCCGGCATCAGAGGTCGTCTTTTCATCGGCAACGCGGAGGATGAAATAACCAAAGACCATCATCAACGTCAATCCTGCCGCGAGAACCGCCAGTTTAATCTTGTTGCCCGTGGTGATTTTCATCTTTTCTCCGTTTTTTTTGTTTTTAAAGCCGTTCCGGCCGGCCGGCCGATTGATCTATCCCGAAGAAATCCGCGGCGTTTTTCCACAACACCCGCTCCAGCAGGCACGGGTCAAAGCCGCCGGCACGGATCCATTTGAGTTCCCGGTCCCAGGCATAGGGGATATTGGGAAAGTCGGAGCCGTACATGACGCGGTCGATTCTCAGGTCGCTCAGTTTTACGGGATTGACGACGGGGAAGTAATCCGTAAGCGCCATGGCGGTATCGAGCCAGAGGGTATCATATTTTTCAATCAAATGCTGGTAGGGGACAAACTCATCTACTCCCAGGTGGGGAACGCATATTTTCAAGCGGGGAAAATCCACAAGCACCCGTTCGAGTTTGTCGGCGCCGCAAAGCAGATATGGATCGCATTTATACGCGGGGCTTTTGGGTTCCCGGCTCACATGCATGACAAGGGGCTTTCCCGCCGCCTGGCATGTCTCATAGATCTCGGTCATTTCATCGGCGTTTGTGTCGAAGCACTGGACATGGGCATGCAGTTTGACGCCTTTCAGCCCCATGCTGAAGGCATTTTCCAGGATACGCCCGGCGTTTTCCTCGCCGGGAAATACCGTGGCCATGCCGGTGACCCGTCCCGGATATTTTTCGCAGAGGCGTTTCATGTATTCATTCAAAAAATCGGCCATGCCGGGCTTGTGGGCGTACTGAAAGGCCACCACATGGCCCACGCCCCTTGAAAGCAGATAATCAATGACCTCTTTGGAACCGAACCGGTAGCGTATGGGCCAGGCGAACTGATCGAACCATTCCCGTATGGCGTTAAATATCGCGGAAGGAAAAACATGAACATGGGCATCCACGATAAAGGGAAGATCGTCCGGGACGCGATTGTCCTCGGGATCATTTAAGGCCGGAAGTCTGATGTGCCGCTCCTGCTCCTGGTATTCCATGAGATAACCTTTGATTCTGATTTTATGGTATAAAATATCGGAATATAAAAATGGAACCCATGGTTTTCAAATGGTTCCCGTGTTGCGTTGTCTCTTTTTCGGTCCTATATTGATAAAACACACAAGGTGGAAAGGAGATACGGTACATGAAAACCAACCGGCTGATCAATGAAAAAAGTCCCTATTTGCTTCAGCATGCTCACAATCCCGTGGACTGGCATCCCTGGTCCGAAAAGACGTTTGAAAAGGCCGCGGATCAGGACAAGCCGGTCTTTCTTTCCATCGGGTATGCCACCTGCCACTGGTGCCACGTCATGGAAAAAGAATCCTTTGAGGACGAAGAGGCCGCCGCCTATATCAACGATACGTTCATCCCCGTCAAGGTGGACCGCGAAGAGCGGCCCGACGTGGATGCCGTCTACATGGCGGTCTGCCAGATGCTGACCCGCCGGGGCGGCTGGCCCCTGACCATCCTGATGACGCCGGATAAAAAACCGTTTTTTGCCGGTACCTATATACCAAAGGGCGGCCGTTTCGGCCAGGGCGGTCTCATTGATCTCTGCCTGCAGGTCAAGCATCTCTGGAACCAGGACCGGGAAAAGATCTTAGAATCGGCTGCGTCCATTTTCGGCCATCTTGACGGCGCGTTTTCCTTTACTGCCGCCGAAGAGATCGGCGAGCCGGTCCTGCGGCAGGCCTACGACATGATCCGCGCGGATTATGATCCCCGATCCGGCGGGTTTGACCCGGCTCCCAAATTCCCAACGCCCCATCGGCTTTCTTTTCTGCTGCGTCATTACCATCGTACCGGCGATGAAAACGCCTTAAACATGGTCCGCCATACCCTTGAAGCCATGCGGCGCGGCGGGATCTGGGATCATGTCGGTTTCGGGTTTCATCGGTATTCCACGGACGCGCGCTGGTTGCTTCCCCATTTTGAAAAGATGCTCTATGACCAGGCCCTTCTGGCCATCGCCTATCTTGAAACTTTTCAGATCACGGGGGATCGGTTTTTCGCCGACACCGCCGAAGAGATTTTCACCTACGTGCTTGGAGATATGACCGCTGAATCCGGCGGGTTTTTTGCGGCCGAAGATGCCGACAGCGAAGGGGAGGAGGGGAAATTTTACGTCTGGAGTCGATCGGAATTCATCTCGGTCCTAGGAGCTGATGAGGGGAATTTCTGGGCCGATATTTTCAATTTGACCGCCGAAGGAAATTTCACCGATGAGGCCACAAAGAAGAAAACCGGCGCCAATATACCCCATCTCACGATGTCGTTGGACAAATGGGCGGAAAAAAGCGGCATAACCGGCCCGGAAACGGCATCCCGATGGGAAGCGGCCCGGCAAAAGCTGTTTGATCATCGTAAAGAGCGGATCCATCCGCTTAAGGATGATAAGATCCTTACGGACTGGAACGGACTGATGATGGCGGCCCTGGCCTACGGCGGCCGGGTGCTCAAAAAGCCGGAATACGCGGCGGCGGCCGAAAAAGCCGCAAAATTCATTGAGACGCATCTGGAAGATCCGGAGGGCCGCCTGCTTCACCGGTACCGGGACGGCGAATCCGGGATTGCGGCCCATGCCGATGATTACGCCTTTATGATCTGGGGACTTTGCGAGCTTTACCGGACCACCTTTGATTCGGCCCACCTGGCCCGGGCCGTGCGGCTCCAGGAACGGATGCTCACCGATTTCCGGGACGCGGGCAACGGCGGCTTTTTTATGACCGCCGGGACCAGCCGGGATCTGCCGGTCCGCCCCAAATCCCTTTACGACGGGGCCGTGCCTTCGGCCAATTCAGTGGCCCTGCTCAACCTGCTCCGGTTGTCGCGGATGACCGGCCGGACCCAATGGGCCGACGAAGCGGCCGCCCTCGGCCGGAGCGTCTCCGGTTCGGTAAAAGCCCATCCCTCCGGCTATACCCAGCTTCTTGTGGGAATTGATTTTGCCCTGGGAAATCAACTCGACGTGGTGCTCGCGGGAGATCCGGACGACCGCTCTTTCCGTGAGATGCTCTCGATATTAAATGACGGATTTTATCCCCATCATGTGGTATTATTAAAATCATCTTCCGGCGGCGACGCCCTGGCCCGGGTGGCCGGGTTTACCGAATCGATGCAACCCGTGGACGGGAAAACCACCGCTTATGCGTGCCGGAATTTTGCCTGCGGCCGGCCCATAACCGACGCGGGAGAATTTTCTGAAATGATTGGTGAAAAGAACCCATAAAGGAGCGCAGTCCGGCAATGGAAAATCAGGAAATTACCCCCCTGACCCCTGATGAATTGAGACGCTACATCAATGCCAGCGCGGAAAAGGATTATCTGCTGGTGGATGTGCGCCAGCCCTCGGAATACGTCGGCGCCCATATCCCCGGCGCCATGCTGCTCCCCCTGCCGGACCTGGAGTCGAAACTTTTTTCACTGCCGTCGGACCGGGACCTGGTTTTTTACTGCCACGTCGGCGGGAGATCCCTTGCCGCGGCGGATCTGGCCGCCGGGGCTGAGGTGACCGACAAGCGGGTTTTTCATCTCCACGGCGGCATCATGGCCTGGGATGGGAAGGTCCTTCCCGGATTTCCCCGGGTCCAGGTGTTCGACAAAACCGCCGGGCATGACGCCCTTCTGATGACCGCCTTGGACCTGGAAAAAGGCGCTTTCCGATTCTACGGGCATTTGCAGGATAACTGGCCGGAGGCTTCCTTTTCAGAGACAGTGGCGGAACTGGCCCTGGCCGAGACGGCCCACGCCCGGGCCATTTACCGGTTCTGGCGGCAAACCGTCCCTGATCCGCCGGTTTTTGAAGACCTTTTCGACAGCCTGAAGGGCGATATTATAGAAGGCGGCGAATCTGTTGCCGATGTGCTGGACCGCATCCATAATGCGGGGGACAACCCCTGCGTTGTTGTGCTGGAGACGGCCTTAAGCATTGAATATGCCGCCTATGATCTTTATCGGACCATGGCGGAGAAGGTGGCGTCGGTCGAAGCAAAAGAAGCGTTTTTGTCCATTTCCCAGGCGGAAAGGGCCCATATGCGAAAACTGACGGCAGCCATTCCCGATTGTCCGGAGACGTAATCGGTAGACCCGGATCGCATGATCCCCGGTGGCACAGAAAAAATATGAAGATTCCACCATGGAGTCGACCCTTGATCACTTGAAAATACGCGGAAGGAGATATCTTATGAACGGAGGCGAGCAGATCGCGCGGGTGTTGCGGCATCAGGGGGTGAGGTTTCTGTTTACCCTTTGTGGGGGGCATATTTCCCCCATACTGGTGGAAGCCAAAAAACATGGCATCCGGGTCATCGACGTGAGGCAGGAACCCACGGCGGTGTTTGCGGCCGATGCCGTGTCCCGGCTCACCGGGATTCCGGGCGTGGCCGCCGTTACGGCCGGACCCGGGGTCACCAATGCCGTCACCGCCGTGAAAAACGCCCAGATGGCCCAGTCGCCTCTGGTGCTCATCGGCGGGGCTCCGGCCACGGCATTGAAAGGCAGGGGCGCGCTCCAGGATATCGATCAGATCGGGTTGTTTAAAACCCTTACCAAATGGTCGGCCGCCATCCGTCGGGACTGCGATATCGCCCCGGTCCTGGAAGAGGCATTTGACGCGGCGGTTTCCGGGGTGCCCGGTCCGGTCTTTGTGGAATGCCCCGTGGATCTGCTCTATGATCCGGCACTGGTGCGGGAGTGGTATGCCAAAGAGATCGGAAAACCCCGGAATCTGAGGGATCGCGCCATTCAGTGGTATCTGCGCCGCCATGTGGACAAGATGTTTGCCTGTTCGCCAAAAAGCCTTGAACTGGCCGCAAAGGAGTCCATTGTTCCGTTTGCGTTAGATACCGATGCCGTGGCAGCGGCCGCTTCCCGGATCCGGGCCGCGAAAAAGCCGGTCATGATTATCGGCAGCCAGGCCCTGCTCCGGGTGGACAGGGTCGGGGAACTTGCCCGTAAACTGGCCGACTTCAACATGCCGGTTTATCTGGCCGGCATGGCCCGGGGCCTTCTGGGGGCCGATCATCCCATGCAGTTCAAACACGGCCGGTCAAAGGCCCTGAAGGAAGCCGATCTGGTGCTGATTGCCGGAATGCCGTGCGATTTTCGGCTGGGCTATGGCAAAAGCATCGGCAAAAAAGCGTTTTACATTGCGGTGAACCGGAGCGCGTCGGATCTGAAGAAAAACCGGAAACCGAACCTGGCCGTGGCGGCGGACCCGGGCACGTTTCTGCTGGCCTTAACCGCTCAGGTCCGGCTGGAGCAGCATCGCCTGTCGGAATGGCTGGACCGGCTGAGGGCCGGAGAACAGCAGGGGGAGGAAAAAATCACCGCGTTCGCGGCCGCGGATACGCAATACGCCAACCCGCTTTCCCTGTGCCGATCCATTGACGCAGCCCTGGATGACGACAGCGTCCTCGTGGGCGATGGTGGTGATTTTGTGGCTACCGCATCCTACATCCTCAGGCCGCGATCCCCGCTCTCATGGCTCGACCCCGGGGTATACGGCACCCTGGGGGTGGGGGCCGGGTTTGCCCTGGGGGCCAAGCTGGTCCGGCCGGAAGCCGATGTCTGGCTGCTTTACGGCGACGGCGCCTCGGGATACGGCCTGATCGAGCAGGATACCTTTGTTCGCCACAACACACCGGTGATTACCGTTATCGGAAACGACGCGGGCTGGACCCAGATCGCCCGGGACCAATCGGTGATCCTGGGGGATGATGTCGGCTCGGTTCTTCGATATAACCGGTATCATGAAATCGCGGAGGCCCTGGATGCAAAGGGATATCTCATTGACGGCGAAAACGGTGTCGATGATATTCTCCGGCGTGCCATACAGGACAGCCGCGAAGGCCGACCCGTGCTGATCAATGCCCTGATCGGTAAAACCGATTACCGCAAGGGATCGATTTCCATGTAGGCCAAGATAGAACAGACAGAGAATATATGGAGTCAAGGGAAATCGCCGCAGGATATTCTGGAATTAGAAATTGCACTTTTACAAAGAAAATGGTAATTTTATCCAAAATGTTAGATTCACATGAGAGGTGTTTTGATGGATGCCACTTTGGATATGAAATTTGCGGAAAATACCGAGGCGATTGTGACGCAGTTCGGATTCAAAGACCTGCGATCTTTTGTAAAAAATCAGGCATTATTTCTGTTAATGTCCAAAATCGAAAAATATGAATCTGAAATCCGGCGCTTTGAGGCTAAATACAAAACGTCTTTTGACGCGTTTCAGGAAAAACTCAGCTCATTGAAAAACAACGAGGTATTTATTCAGGAAGATGATTACCTGGACTGGCGATTTGCCAACGAGGTCCTGGAAAAACTGAGCCGACAAAAACAGGAATTGGAAAATGCTTGATCTGATCGTCCGATACAAGCATTTTATAAAAAAATTCCGCGTCCTCCTTTATGAATACGAAGAAAATATCCTCCGAATGAAGGTTAAAATAAACTGTACAGACGACTCCACCCTTTTCATCAAAGAATATCTTTTCGGAAATAAAGAAAGAAAATATTCCTATCATTGGGCAAATCCCTCTGATGTCATGATTTGTCGATGGGATAATTCCGGCCACTGGCCAGATATTTCAACCTATCCGCATCATAAGCATATTGATAATCAGGTTATTGAATCCACGGAAACCTCAGTAGCCGATGTGTTGAGCCTTATCAGTCAAAAAATGTAAGGCTTAAAGTCGCCCCGGTTTAACGGATCTATCAAGAATCACATCTCACCCGATCCGCTGCATCAAAGCGGGAAACGCAAATAAAGAGATGGACCCGGGAAAAGAAACTGGCCTTGATCCAAGAGCAGAAATGAACGATAGCGACCAGCATATCCGGACGGATGAATGTAAATCAAAAGGGGGTCGGCAGGGTTTAAGAAATACCGGGCTGATATATTTAAAAAGAGTTATCAAACATGGGCTTGCACGTCAGCCTTCGGCCGTCGCTGATGATGCGTACGGCACCGTGGTTGTCGGTGCGAAGAACCTCGATTCCCCTGTTTTCATATCGATTCATGACTTCCGTTGCCGGAAAGGTAGCGGGACGGCCCGATGAGACGATAACCACCGTTGGATTGACGGCATCTAAAAACGCGGGAGTGCTCGAGGTCCGGCTGCCGTGATGGGGCGCGATCAGGACAGCGGCCTCCAGTCCGTCCGGGTGCATGGTAATCAGCTCATTTTCCGCGTCGGCCGTGATATCGCCGGGAAACATGACGGCATGCGGCCCGTGGGTGACCCAGACGACCAGGGAGTTATCGTTGGGATTTTGCCGCGGCTGGGCGGCATCCGGGTCCATGAAATCATCCGGCGGATAAAGAAGGTCGAAGACGACGCCGTTAACGGCAAACGATCGCGGCCGGCTGCTGAAATCCGGATGCGGGATGTTTTTATCGCGGATCAGGTCGATAAATTCCATATATTCCTGGTGATCGGCGGGTTCATGCGTGCTGATGACCCGGCCCACCCGGAAATGTTTTAAAATATAGACCAGCCCGTTGACATGATCGGCATCCGGATGGGACAAAATGACCGTGTCCACTGTCCGGATCTTGTTGCGCCACAGATACGGGGCCAGGACCCATCGGCCCATGTCGAAAATCGTGTTGTCCGAAAACCCGCCGCCATCGATCAGAACACAGGGCCCCCGGGGCAACTCTAACAGAGCCGCGCTTCCCTGACCCACATCCAGAATCGTCACCCGAAGGGAATCATCGAAAAACCGTTTGTGGACCCAGTAAGCCGTATCCGCCGCCGCGATAATGAAGGTTATCAGAAGGACCGGCAAAACGGGGTTGCCGCAGCAGATCAACAGCTTATGCCGGCGCTGATGCCGGGCGGGTTTCAACTGGTGAGCGGGTGTGTCCGTCGCCGCCGGTATTGATCCGCCGGGAGCGCCGCCGGGCCGCCGGATATTGAACAGGCACCATAAAAACAGATAATAGCAGAGGATTTCCGGAAGAGATGGGGTGACGGTCTTAACGGCCGAATACGGGCACCGGGCGATCAGATCGATCAGCCGGATTGACCCGTCAAGAAACCATGCGCTCAGGCGAAGTCCCAGAACGGCGGCCTCAACGGAAAAAAGATTTAAGACCAGGATGGAAAACAGTCCCACGGGCACACTGATAAAGCCGATGAGGGGGACAATGGCGAGGTTGGCCAAAACCCCGAAAACCGGCAGTTGGTTGAAATAATACATGACCACCGGCGCCGTGCCCAGGATGGCCAGACACGTGACCCAGATAAACCCGATAACCGGTTTTGCCGTTTTCGGGAGCGGTCTTGTAACGTGATGGAGGCCTTTTGGGGATTTTTCAAGTCCGTAAAGGATGGCGGCGACCGCGGAAAACGAAAGCTGAAAGGAAACGGAAAACAGGGCCGGCGGATCAAAGATGAGAATGACCAGCCCCGCCAGAGCCAGGGTATTGAAGATTTCGTGTTCCTTTTCCAGCAGATAGGTCATCAGAAACACTGATATCATGATGACCGCCCGCTGGGTGGAGGGCGACATCCCGGCCAGCAGGCCGTAAAAAATAACCGGCATGACGGCAAGGATCGCGGCTCCTTTGCCGACCCACCCCCGCCAGAGCAGAGGGGGTAGAAAAGAAAGCAGCCATTTGAAAGCAAAAAACGCGGCCGTGGCTACGATGCCCACATGGAGGCCGGAAATGGCCAGGATGTGGCTCACTCCGGCCCGGTTGAATGCCTCCCGGAGTTCATCCGGGATCTGCCGGCGTTCGCCCAGGAGCAGGGCCATGAGAACGGCCCGGGCGTTGGTGTCGGCTGCCCGCTGGATCCGGCCCGATAAAGCTTCCCGGATCGACTGTATCCGCCATGTTGGTCCACCATCCTCCCCATCCGGTATCACCTGGATTTTATGGGTGTCGGTGTAAGCCGTTCCCCATATGAGCCGGAACCGCATATATTCCCGGTAATCGAACGCGCCGGGATTCTTGAAGTTGGTAAACGGACGGATACTGGAAAAAAAGGCGATCCGGTCTCCGACCTGCACCATGGGCTCGGTTCCGTAAATGCTGACGCGGATTCTGCCCCGGACCTGCTGATACGGATCACGCCTGGCCCCGGTGATTTCAATGTCATCAATGACGCAGGTCTGCCGTAAACGTGAGCCGCCCGGCGTTTCAATAACGGTTCCGGAGATATGATATCGCCGTTCGTCCATATAGCGCGATACATGATCGGGAAACCATTGTTCGGCGGTCCAGGTGAAAAGCAGCAGATATCCGAGGCATGCGTAGAGGATCAGGGAGGAGATTTTCGCGTTGCGATTCCGGATGAGGGCAGTTAATGAAACAATTATGGCCGCGACGCCGGCGGTTCCGACGGGCCATGCCAGCCATTCGGGGCCGTATCGTGCCCCCATGATTCCGGCCATGAGAGCAAGCAGCAGGGGGATGACCGGCCGGAAATAGGCGGGCTTGTCTTCAACGGGAATATCGTCGGGCCGCGCGTGCATCCCTGCTTCCTTCAATGGTTTATACAGCCGCTTGATGGTGTTTTAAGTATTCGAATTTAAATTTAATACAATATTTCTTCAAGGATTTTGAGCCCGCACCCGGGCGATGTCGGCCCCGAGGGCGGCGAATTTTTTCTCCAGGGACTCATACCCGCGGTCCAGGTGATAGATCCGGCTGATGCGGGTGACGCCCCCGGCCGCCAGTCCGGCCAGCACCAGGCAGGCCGATGCCCGCAGATCCGAGGCCATGACCGGCGCGCCGGAAAGCGAGGGCACGCCCTTGATCATGGCATGGCTGCCGGATATGTTGATATCCGCGCCCATGCGTTTGAGTTCGCTGACATGGATGAACCGGTTTTCAAAGATGGATTCGGAAATCACGGAAAATCCTCTGGCAACGGACATGAGCACCATAAACTGGGCCTGCATGTCCGTGGGGAATCCCGGATAAGGCATGGTCTTGACGTCCTGGCTCAGGATTGTTTCGCCGCCTCTTACCCGCACGCTGGTACCGGATACATCGATTTTCGCGCCGGCCTGTTCGAGTTTGTGCATGAGAGACTTGAGATGGGACGGTTCACATCTGGTGATATGGATATCCCCATGGGTCAGTGCCGCGGCAACCATGAAGGTGCCGGCCTCGATCCGGTCAGGGATAATGGGCGCTGAAACGGGTTTGAGTTCCCGTACCCCGTGGATGGTGATCATGGGCGTGCCGGCGCCTTCGATATCCGCGCCCATCCGGTTGAGAATATCGGCCAGGGCCGTGATTTCAGGTTCCCGGGCCGCGTTGCGCAATATGGTGACCCCCTCGGCCAGGGCGGCGGCCATCATGATGTTTTCCGTTCCCGTGACCGTGGGGATGTCGAAATAGATTTCCGCGCCCTTAAGCCGCTCGGCCGAGGCTTCCACATATCCGTGTTCAAGGGTGATATCCGCGCCCAACGCCGCCATCCCTTTGAGGTGCAGGTCAATGGGCCGTGCGCCGATGGCGCACCCTCCGGGCAGAGAAACCCTGGCCCGTTTCATTCGGGCCAGCAGCGGCCCCAGCACCAGGATGGAAGCCCGCATTTTACGGACTTCTTCATAGGGGGCTTCATACTGGCAGAGGTTGCCGGTGTCGACAAACATCGTATGCCCCTCTCTTTGGATATCGGCGCCCATCAGCCCCAGCAGGTTCTGGATGCTGGTGATATCGCGCAGCATCGGCACGTTGTCGAACTGAAAGCGGCCGCCGGTCAAAAGCGTGGCCGCCAGAATGGGCAGAGCCGCGTTTTTGGCGCCGCTGATCACGGCCTCACCCGCTAAGGGTTTGCCGCCGGTGATGATGATATCGTCCATGATACACCTTGAAAAAACAAAGCGTTGCCGAACCCAGAGGCCGCGGCAACGCTAAGCGTTTTAAAAATTATGTGAGCGACGTTACCCGAAGGGTTCAGTGATCTCCGTGGCCGCCGTTTTCCTTTTCCTTCATGGTGTCGATAACCGTTTTGACGACGCAGAACCCCACGCCCATGCCGATGATCGACAATGCATACCAGAGCCCGCCCATGAAGATCAGCCGGTCGATGGTCCATGTCCATTCAAAAACAAACGGAAACATTAGAAAGCCTCCTTGCCGCTATTTTGCCGATCCGCCGACCGGGTTGAGTTCCTTTTCCTGGGGGAATACCGGCAGGTACCGGTATGCCAGCGAGAGGACAATGATGCCGAAGGCAACGGGAATGATGGTGGTGGCCACTTCCTGCCAGCTCGGGGTGTACATGACCCAATCCTTGAAGGTAAAGAGCGGGACGGCCATGACCTGAAGCACCATGACCCAACGGTTGATGCAGACGCCGATGACCGCCAGCACCACGGCCAGCATCATAAAAAATGAATTTTCCCGGCCCTTTTTAGTAATGAGAATCAGTGCCGGCAGAAATCCGCAGACCACGATTTCAGCAATTAAAATCCAGATGCCGTAAAGGGGATTATTGGAATAAAAATCCATCATCGCAAACCCTTTGCTCGGGGCCGTGACCATGGCCCAGTAAAGGGTGTCGGCGGTTTTGGCGATGATGTAGGTCAACAGCATCCATCCCGATATTTTGGCCAGGAGTTGAAGCACATCCTGTTTGACCAGTTTTTTACGGGTGATTTTTTCCGTGAGCCAGGTCACCAGGATGGTGAAACAGGGGCCGCAGGCGGCCGCTGACCAGGTAAACAGAAAAAAGGTCCACGGCCAGATGAAAATTCCTTCCCGGAAAGCAAAGGGCCGGCCGAACAGGACGCCCGACACGCCGCCTAATGAACCCTGGTGAAAAAACGAGAGGAACACGCCGGTGGCGGCAAAGACAGCCATGACCTCATGCATGTTATGGGAAAGATGGTGCAGAAAGGGCTTGGCCTGGAGTTTGGGGTTTTCAAGGATCAGGGGGATAAATTCAATCACCAGGACCGCGAAATAGCAGGACAGACAGAAGGCCACTTCCGTTAGCATGGAATGGACATTGGCGTGCCAGAAGATGAACCATCCCCGCAGCGGCTGGCCGATGTCGATGGCCAGAATCAACTGGGCCATACTGTAACAGATGAACCCGATGATCACCGCGTAATTGATGATGGCCTTGAGTTTTTTCTGGCCCATGATATAGGTCAGAAACCCGGTGAAAAAGGCCCCGCCGCCAAGGGCGATGACGGCCAGATCGGCCCAGATCCAGAGGGCGAACCCGTAGGCGTCGTTCATGTTGGTCTGGTTGAGTCCCTTCCACCAGATCAGGATCATGGCGTAAACACCCCATGCCAGGACGGCGGCCGCCAGGCCGATCCACACAACGAATTGCCATGTCGGGCAGCGTTTCACACCCGGCGGGATCAATGGTGCTTCAGTTGCCTTCATTAGACGTGCTCCTTACACATTGCGATTAGTGATGATTTGCGGCCGCGCGCTTGATGCTGCCCGTTTCCTCGTGGGACAGATAATTGTCGCCCGCGCGTCTGACCCATTCCCGGCTGGAAATGTAATAGACTTTCGGGTTGGTCTGGAGCCTTTCCAGGAGCCGGAACGCATGAGGGTTTTTTTTGAGCGTGTAGACCGCGTGTTTGGGGTTGTTCAGGTCGCCGAAGGTCATGGCGCCGGCCGGACAGGATTCCACGCAGGCCGGCTGGTATTCGTTTTCCCCCAGGGGCTCTTGATGACGGCCTTCGTGATAGGCCCTGTCTTTGGCCAACTGGTAGCGGTGAAAACAAAACGAACATTTTTCCACCACGCCCCGCATCCGGGCCGATACATTCGGGCTTAAGTATTTTTCCATATCGCCGGGCCAGACCGGGTCCCACCAGTTGAATTTACGGGCATGATACGGGCAGGCGGCCATACAGTAACGGCAACCGAAGCAACGGGTGTAGATCTGGCTGACAATGCCGGTGCTGTGATCATAGTCCGTGGCCGTTGCCGGGCAGACCGACACGCACGGCGAATGTCCGTGGTCGCCGATGCCGCCGCAGTGCATGCACGGCATGGGCAGATAGCATACTTCGGTATCCGGATACGGCTTTCGGTTGGATATTTTAAATACCCGGATCCAGTTGATGCTGTCGAGCTTGTTGCTTTCGTCTTTTTTAAACGGCACGTTGTTTTCCGAATAGCATGCCACCATGCAGGCCCCGCATCCGGTGCATTTGTCCAGATCGATCACCATGCCGTATTTTGTCGCGTTTGTTTGTGTCATGAAAACCTCGCCAATCAAAAGATCTTATCGCATCCGGGCGATTTTCGCCATCGGGTTCCGAAGATGACGGATTATACCCGGGTCAACTGAGCCCGGATGCCCCATGCCGTGTCGAGCCCGGACAACGGATCCGGACGCGGGCCGATCAGGTCGTTGAAATTGACCCCTTTATCGTTGATGTACCAGTCGTCAGGGAAGCCCCATCGGCCGAGTCCCCGGGGCATTGAAAGCAGATCCGGCTGGATTCCTTCCTGCAGATGGACACGGACCACGGCTTTGCCTCTGGGGGTGGACAGTTCGGCGGTATCGCCTTCCCCAATGCCGAGACGTCCGGCCGTTTGCGGATTGACTTCAACCGAAACCAGTTGCTTTTTAAGAATCGTGTCATCGATGATTTTAGTCATAAAGGGCGCGTTGGCAATGTTTCGGTTCGCCAGCCGCATGGAATCATAAGGAATCAGCACCAGCGGAAAGCGTTGGGCGTCTCCTTCGATGGGTAACGGCGCCGACTGGGGCCACGCTGGCAGCTTATCATCTCCGGTGTCGGTTCCGGTGGAGGGAAGGAATTCAAATTTGGCGGATGCCGTGGCAAATTCATAGGGTGCGAGTTCGGACGACGGCTGCCGAATTTCCACAAACCCCTTGCCGTTGAGTTGGCGCCAGTGGTCCGCCAGCGCATCCTTTAGAAAGGATTCATAATCGTTCCAGGGAAAAGCGTCCGCCACGAAACCGCCCAGGGTTTTTGCCATTTCAATGACCACATCGCCGATGTGACGGGTGTCGTAGAGCGGCTTGACCGCGGGCTTGGCCAGGCCGATGACCGTATACGGCAGTCCTTCCGGGGAAGGAACGTCCTGGAGGCGTTCCAAATACGAATGATTCGGGAGAATATAATCCGAGTAAGCGGCGGTCTCATCCATAAAGGTTGAAAAATTGACGATCAGCGGGATGCGGTCAAAAGCTTTTCTGGCCGCGGCCGTATCGGGCAGGGTATAAAGCGGATTGGCCTCGGATACCATCAATGCCTTGATGGGGGCGTCGCCGGACGCGGAATTGATGATTTCCGGCAGTTGCGTCATCAGATAACGGCTGTAAGGGAAAGCATCGGTGCCGGCCCCATCGATGCGGGGTTGCTGGCGCCCCTGGGATGCAGTTTCATCAATGCTGCTTTCCGGCCATTTGGCAAAATCAGGATCAGACACCACCGAGACCCCGCCGGGTTGATGAATGGCGCCGACTAAGGCGTTTAACGCGTGAACGGCAAGTCCGTCACTCATGCTTCCCGGAAGCGAGCCCTGGCCCCGTCCGAAAATGGCGACCTTTTTATCCGCCCTGGCGAAACGACGGGCCAGGTCTTCGATGGTCCGCGCCGGCACTCCGGTGATCCGGGAAACGCTTTCCGGCGCGTAATTTTCGATCACCATGTCACGGAAACCCTGCCGGGTTTGTCCATCTTTATCCGCTCCGCCGGCAAAACCGGTCGCGGCGTTTTCGATAAACTCCATATTATAAAGGGATTCTTTGATGATCACATGCGCAAGGCCCAGGGCCAGCGTCCCTTCAGTGCCGGGGTTGATGCCGATCCACTGGTCGGCCTTGGCGGCCGTATCCGACAATCGGGGCTCAATCTGAACGATGGTCCGGCTCTTGTCGCGTTTCCCATGGAGGTGGAGCATGCGCACGGGCGCCCCCCATCCTTCCAGGAGACCGGCGCCGAAACTTAAGATAAAATTTGTATTTTCAAGATCATAAGCCACGGTTCCCAGTTGGCCCTGGGTAAGGTAGACGGCTTGTTCAAGGGTGTCGGCGGCCCCGGCGGGCCGGATGAAATTGGGGGACCCGTAGGCGGACAGGAACCGGTCGATGAGCCTGGGTATGGTTCCCCGGTCGGAACCGGCGATCCACGCAACGCCCTGGGGATTGTTATTGGCGCGAAGATCGGCGAGCTGACCGGTGACCGCGCTTAGTGCCTCGTCCCAGCCGATTTCTTTCCATTTGCCTTCGCCTCGCTTGCCTTCCCGCTTGAGCGGCGTCTTGACCCGGGCGGGGCCGTAGAGATACTGAAGGCCCGAAAGTCCCAGAGGGCAGATGCCGCCGCTGCTGACCGGATGATTTTTCATGCCTTCGATGCGCACGGCCCGGTTGTTGACTTTGCGCACCATGATGCCGCAGGCGCCGGGACATAGCGTACAGACCGAACGGACATAAGAGACTTCGCCCCGCTCCGGGACCGGAGTCCACGGCCAGTTCTGGGTCCAGATGGCAGCATCATCCATCAGTTTCCAGGGGGCCGGCGAAATGTGGATGCCGACGCTTGCGCCGATGCTCAACGCGATAAAGCTTCTACGATCAATTTTCATAAATGTTCCCTCTTTGCGTATATCAAAGCCGTTGGAATCCGGATGGTTTCGATATCGGCCGCTACTTGTGGCATTGAAAACAGGCGCCTTTGTGTCCGGTTTCAGCTTGATGACACCGGGCGCAGTCATTCATTTTCATGGTTTTGGGCTCGCCTTCGGCGGGTTTGCCCAGCCGGGAAATGCTGTATCCCCAGATATCGCGGCTGTAGCCGGAGAGCCTGTTTTCCTGGTAGACCCTGGACTCGGTGCGTTTGCTCACGTCGCCGTGACACTCCGCGCAATCCATGCCCGCGCCCTTGACGTGGGCCGCGTGGGAGAAAAAGACGCAGTCGGGCTGCCGCGGATGGCTGAGCCAGGGGACTTCCCGGTTCTGATCCACATATTCCGTGACGTATTTTTCCTCATCTTCGCTGACGCCCATGGCGACCTGGTGGCAGTCGATGCAGCTGCTGTTGTCGGGCAGTCCGGAAAAACTGCCGTCATCACGAAAATAATGGCAGGATGCGCACCCGTCATAGACCAGGTCCATGTGAACGGCATGATTGAAGCTGATGGGCTGCTGTTTTTTGGAATAGAGCAGTTCGGGAAAGATGATCCATCCAAAGATGAGACTACCCACGAGACCGGCGACAAAAAAGAAGCCGATGATCCATGGGGTATTTTCATCTGCGGTGGGTTTCGGTTCGGCAGGAGGCAAAGGGGTCTTATCCTGTCCGGTTTCAGCGGCGGCGTGATGTTGATCCGTGGTGCTCATGAGATCTCCATGATTTCGGCTGTTGGTGGTAAGTTTTAAAAAAATGAAAAAAATTTATTATCGGCTCGTCAAAAAAAAGTCAATAAAAATGTAAAATCACTGGTAGCTGTGAAGCCCGGGGAGCAGGTTCACCCCGAAGTAGGTAAACATCACGGCCATAAAGCCGACACACGACAGAATGGCGATGCGTCTGCCCTTCCATCCACGCATCAGTCGGGCGTGGAGCAGCGTGGCATAAATCAGCCACGTGATCAAAGACCATGTTTCCTTGGGGTCCCATCCCCAGTAGCGGCCCCAGGCCTGGTTGGCCCAGACTGCGCCGGTGATGATGCCGATGGTCAGAAACAGAAATCCGAACATGACCAGTTGATGGGTGAGTTCATCAAGAACATCGGTTTCCGGTATCATGGACAGGATGCCGGTCTCCCCCTCCTTGTTTTTGAGTCGGGCCAGAAACAGGAGACTGACGCCGAAGGCCACGGCAAAGGCCGCATAACCGAAAAAACAGGTCATGACATGGGCGATGAGCCAGTTGCTCTGCAATGCCGGGATCAGGGGCATGATGGCATCGCTGACTTTCGGCAGGGAGGCATATGCCATGGACAGAAACGCCAGGGGAGCGGCGACTACCCCGATGATGCGAATTTTATACTTAAAAGCCACGTAAAGATGGGTCACCGCGATGCACAGCGCAAAAAATATCAGGGACTCATACAGGTTTGACAGGGGAGCTCTGCCGAAACCCATCTGGTGGGATTCGACCCATCTCAGCACGAAACCGCCAAGGTTGCCCGCGGCGCCGACCGCCATGACCCCATCGGCCACACTCCAGGCTGATGGTTTTTTAAATATCCAGGAAAACAGGTAGAGGAACACGGCCAGCCCGTATATAAAGGTGACGATGGAAAAGAGTTGCGCGCTCATATTTGTATTCCTTGTTTGTTTAAGGATTCTTTTCGGCCCGATTTCATCGTATCACAGCCTCTAAATGGGGTTAATCCGGACGCGCCGGCGAATGGTCCGCGGGCGCAAAAGATTGTCCGGCGATCTTTTTGAGCCGGCGGGTCAGCCGGTCCACTTTCGATGTCATGCCCTGCCGGGTTTTCCCGGCCACGCCCGCCACGATCACCCTGGTGTGACCGGCCTCCGGAATCAATTGAATGCAGACGGTCTGGTGAAACATGAAAAACGTGATATAGCAGCCGATGATCATCAGGAGGAACCCGGCATACACCACCGGCACGCCGGGATCACGGGTGACCTGGAGTCCGGTGAAATAGTTGAATTCCACATCGGAGACGGCGATGACGAATTCGCCGCCCCGCATCCGATCGAAGCGGGGATGATCCATTGCCAGCAGGATTGGTCGATCCTCGCCCTCGCCCTCGCCCTCGCCGGATATGATCCGGCCGATAAAAACATTGTGGATGGACATGCCGCCGGGGAAACGGAAAGAGGGCGTGAAATTTTCAATCACCACGGATTTGCCGCCGCCGGGCATTTCAACGGCCTGGCCCATCACTCCGGATTTTTGATGCACCATGCCGGTGTCTTCCTCGGTGAAGGTCAGTGTGAAGCTGTTTCCGGGGTTGCGGCCCCAGCTTGACTGGTAGAGGTTGATTCCTTCAAACGCCAGGGGCGCGTTGACCCGGATATCTTCAGTCATCAGGACCTGGTCGTCCCTGATAATGGAAAGATTCGACCGGTATTCTTTCGGAAGCCCGGACTCATAATGGGTGACGCTGAAATCATTGCACCGGATGCCGAAAGGAAGTTTTTTTTCGCCTTCATCAAAATTGAGACGAATGACCTGTCGGGTCTCCCCCACCGGTATGCTGACATGTCCGTCAAATCCATAGATGGAGCCGATCAGCCCTCCTAGTACCATCAGCACGACGCTCAGGTGAACGGCATAAACGCCCAGGCGTGTCCAGCGGCCCTTTTCTCCGAAAATCACGAAGCCGTTCTCATCCGCGTCCGCGCGGTGGGTTTTGAATTTTTTGCGGATATGGTTGGAAAAGAGTTGGTTCAGGTGATCCGGCGTCCCGGGGGTTGTCCATTCCATCCGGTGTCGGGCTGATCGGAACCGGGCCTTGGAAAAAGCCGGTCTGTCCGGGAACAGGACCTTCCATGTGGTCTGCAGGCGATGGGCGGAGCAGATGATGATATTGATCAGCAGCAGCGCCAGCAAGAGCTGGAACCAGACGGAACGGTACATGTCGAAGATGCCGAGCCGATACATCATGGTGTAACCCGCCTCCCCGTATTTTCGGACATACAGGGCCGGATCCGCGTTCTGGGGCACCACGGTGCCGATAATGGATGTGGCTGCCAGGGCCAGCAGCAGGAACACCGACAGCTTCACCGAAGCGAAAAAATTCCACAAATTTTCGGCAACGGAATTTGATTTTGAGCTATTTTTCATTATATTGGCCTGTTATGATGTTATTTTATAATTGGGGATGTTTCATATCAGATAAAATCCTCCTGCGCAAACAGATAAATGCCGTTTAAGGTACGTTTAAGGTATGGCTTGCAGTGTCGGAGATTTTCGGCTAAAGTGAGGCATGATAGTCTCGTAAAAAGTCGCCATTGGACGGCCTTGTAAAAAGTTCAAGATCAAGGCTTGCGCAATATCGAAGAATGCAGCGTACTTAGCGTACGCGAAATTCTGAGAGATTGCGCGTAACACAGATATTGGACTTTTTACAAGGCCGTCAGGCTTAAATTTTTGCCGGTCGGGCTACGCGACACGGCCACCCGGCCGGCCATGGCAATCCGTGTTCCCGTGCGTTGGTAAGCCCTTTCATACGGTATCACCAATTATTATTCAGGAGAATAAAAATGAGAAAACAATTTCATGTGATGGGTATGCCGCTGGTTCTTGCGATTCTGGCCGGCATGATGATGGCGGGCTGCTCGGCCACCACCAGGGATTTTGATCCCACCGACACGATACATTATGACGCAAGCTACGATTTTTCCGACAAGAATAAAATCGTGGACGCACTGGTGGAGTCCCTGAGTCACCGGTCGCCCCTTGCGGCCCGAAACGACCGTCCCGTGGTGATCGTCTATGATGTCGCCAACCGGACATCCGAGCATATCAGCACGGATCTGATCACCGACGATATTCGTCAGCGCATCTTGGAAACCGGAAAAGCGCGGTTTGTCAACAAGGTGCAGCGGGACAATATTCAAAAAGAGCTTTCCTATCAATATGGCGGTGATGTCACGGCGGACACCCGGGCTCAGCGGGCCCGCCAGGTCGGGGCCGAATATATGATTTCCGGGACCCTTCGCTCCATTACAAAGAAAGAGCCCGATCAGGTCCGCCTGAAAAAAAGGAAGCTCCAGTATTACAGCCTGACCCTTGAGCTGACCGATCTGGAATCCGGCCTGATCGAATGGGCCGACAGCGTGGAGATCGTCCGTGAAGAAGCCAAGCCGATTATCGGCTGGTAATGGTTAGCGGCCTGACGACGGGTATGTAAATGATTCATCTCCGGAAGATTTTTCCGCCGGCCGGGTGGCGGAGTTTTTTATTGTGCGGGCTGATGCTGTTTTTTGCCGGATGCGCGTCCGCGCCTTTGAAGCAGGCCCGGTCGGATTTTTACGGGGGCCGTCTTGATCGCGCCACCCAGACCCTGGCCGAACCATCGGATGTTTCCAAACGGGACCGGCTGCTGTTTTTCATGGAAAGGGGTGTCATCCTCCACCATGCCGGCCGGTACGAGGAGAGCATCGCCGCGCTGCTCGAGGCCTCCGCGCTGATCAAGGATCAGGAACGCATCAGCGCCGCCGAGCAGGCCGGTTCCATGGTCACCACCGAGTGGATCACCGAATACAAGGGCGAATATGCCGAGCGGCTTTTGGTGCATACCTACCTGATGATGGGGTTTCTTCTGGCCGACCGGCCGGAAAGCGCCCTTGTGGAAGCAAAACAGGCCCTTGAAATTTTTAACGCCTTTCCCAAAGCAACAGCCCGGGATCATTTCACCCGGGCACTGATCGCCCATTGTTTTGAAATCAACGGAGAAATCAACGGGGCCTATATCGAATACAAGAAGCTGGCCGAGCAGATGGCCGATCCCGCGCCCGTTGCCGACAAGCTCGCTTCCATCGCCGGCCGGCTCGGTTTTTACGATGACGTGGAAACCTGGCGGCAATACCTGGAACCGGCCGAGATTGGGCCGGAGCAACCCATGGACGCGGAACTGGTCCTGTTTGTCGGTCAGGGGCGAGGGCCCATCAAAATTCCCCGCAATATCGTGCTTCCGCCGTCGATCCGGTTTTCTTTTGCCACTTATGAGGACCGGACCCGGTATTTTTATCAGCCGGCCGTTACCATCGCTTCCAAGGCCGGACCGGTCCGGATGGTAACTACAAACCTGGGAGCGGTGCTCAAGGATTCCCTTAATGAACGGCTGACGCGCATCCTTGTCAAGGAAACGGCCCGGGCCGCCGCCAAGGAGGTCATCGCCCAGCAGATCGACGATCCTCTGGTGGAAGCTCTGGTGCGTGTGGCGTTTTTTCTCATGGAAGAGCCCGACACCCGTGCCTGGGAGACCCTCCCGGCATATCTGACGATGGTCCGCATCCCCGTGGGAGGGGCCGGGCATGAATTGGCGGTCCGGATTTCAGGCGAATACGGCGGGACCGTGCGACTTCCTCCGGTCAATATCATCCCCCACCGGCGTTTTTATCATTATTCCGTCCGGGACGGTTTTGCCGAAACGCCCGGGGATGCAGCCGCGCCGTGACGGGTTTATGATGCGCTTTCAAAGATCTTGCGGCAAGGCAAGCGGTCGTGGACATAAATACGGCGGCATTCGATGGCCGATGCATCCCGTCCCGGCGGCGTTGCTCGGCGCTCAAATACGCCTGGTATTCTCGCTTCTCGCGCCTTGCTGAACAGGCGCCTCAGCCATCTCGGTGCGTCACCGTATTTGTGCCCACGACCACTAAGGAAAAAAAGAAAATATGAAACGGTTACTGATCGCCTGGATACTGTTGTTGATGATGGCCCCCGGCGCAATGCCGGCGGAGACCGTCGTCGGGGAAGAAAACGATCAGCCGGCGTCGGAAACTCCGCTTAAGGTCGGATTTTTTGATGACGTGACCGGCGCCATGAAGCGGGAAGCGACACAGGTTTCCGATGAATTAAGGGGCCAGGCCGTATCCCTGTTCGCCCATACCCCCCTTGGATGGGACACGGATACCCTGTTCTATGCTTATCGTCAGGCAGTCTCCCTGCCGGGAAAGGCGCCGGAATTCGTGGAAACGGTGTTGGAGCAGAGCCGGGTCCTGGGATTTGCCGGTTCCATGATCATGCTGATCTTTCTGGTGGCGGTGCTCTACAGCCTCATCGGCAGGAAACGGGTGCTCGACAAGACCCGCAAGGTGGCTGATCCTTTATTTGCGAAACTTCCCGAAGAACTGCAGCCCTATTTTTTTCTGGCCCTGCTGTCGGTTACTGCGGCTCTGATCCCCCTGATCCTGCTGGGCGGCTTCAGTCTGGTCAAGGGGTTTGTATCTTATGGCGCGCCCTGGTTTCTGCTCATCGGCCGGCTTCTGGGCCTCTGGGCCGCCGGGGCGCTGCTGATCAGCATTTTTCGGGGGATTTTTGATTACGGCATTCTGGAAATCCGCACCGATTATGGAACAACCGCGGTTCGCGCGCTGCGCCTGGTCGTATTTTACGTGCTGACCGGCATTGCCGTGATCTGGGGCGCCGAGGCATTCGGTCAGCGCGAAGATTTTCTGGCATTTTTAAGGTTTCTGATCTTTTTTTCCATTAACATTGTTTTTCTCCTGTTTTTTCTTCAGAAAAAACTGGTCCTCTCCCTGGTGCCCCAGCTTCCTTTTCCCAGTTACCAGACATTTTTAAAAAATCTGGACCGGTTTTATTATCCGGTGGTGGTGATCACGTTTTTAACCGGGATCTTGTGGTGCTTCGGGTTTAAGCAGTTCAGCGTGGTGTTCTGGACCAAGACCTGGGCCGTCGTCGGGGTTTATATCGGGTTTTCCCTGGTCTATCACCTGCTGATCAAGCGGCTGGATAAATGGGCCGAAGCATCCGGCGCCAAGGACGAACACACCCGGTTTTTCATCAAATCCCTCAAGGGCCTGATTCTTTATGTGGCCGTTATCGTCACGGGACTGGTCATGCTGGATCTGCTGGGAGGGCTTGATCCCCTGCGGCGGGTCATGTCCTTTCCCCTGCTGACCCTCGGGAACTCGGTGCTGTCGATCTGGGTCATGGCCAAGGCAATGCTGATCTTGCTGGCCTTTATCTATGCCTCCCGCCTGATCTGCGCGTATCTCAACTACAAGGTCTATCCTTCCGTGGGGATCGAGCCCGGCCTGGCTTACGCCATTGATACGTTTTTAAAATATTTCCTTTTGTTTCTCGGCGGGCTTACCGTTTTACAGGTGGTGGGATTCGACCTGAGGGCGCTGCTGGTCTTTGCCGGGGCCATCGGCATCGGCGTCGGCCTTGCCATGCAGGGCATGGCCGCCAATCTCATCAGCGGTTTTTCCATTATTTTCGGCGGTAAGCTCCGCAGGGGCGACTGGATCGAAACCGGCGACACCGTGGGCGAAGTCACCGATATTTATCTGAGAGCCACCAAAGTGCGGACCCGGGACAACATTGAATATATTATCCCCAATGCCAATCTGATGTCTGAAGTGATTGTTAATTATTCCCTGTCAGACAGCCTGATCCGGATCAGCGTTTCTTTCGGCGTCTCCTATGCCGCCGATCCCCACGAGGTGGCCCGGCTGGCCGAAGAAGTGGCGAAAAAGGAGCCGCTGGTAGCGGATTCTCCCGGCCCGGCAATCCGTTTTGTGGGGTACGGGGACAATTCCATTGATTTCCAGTTGCTGGTCTGGATCGACGTGCGCCGGGTCGCCAGGCGCAATGTCCGCAGCCGGATTTATTTTGCCCTGTTCGACGCCTTCAAGCAGGCCGGCATCGAAATTCCCTTTCCGCAGCGGGACCTGCACATCCGCTCCGGCATTCCGGAGGTCTGGCAGCAGCCGAAACCAGTCTGATGCATCAACTGATTTCGGCAAATTAAATCGAAGCGGTGTTGATTCTATCTTTGCGTTTGCGGCGCCTGTGGCCGGACCAGGCGGCAGTCCGCCGCCGCCGAATTTTTCGGGAGGGGTGGGTTTTATTTTACCGTTACCACGGGGCAGTGGGCATTGAGGATAACGTGCTGCGCGGTGGAGCCGAAAATTCGCTTGCCCGTTTTCGACCGTTTCCGGATGCCGATTACAATTTTATCCACATCTTCCTCATTGGCAAAATGGACCAGATCTTCATCGGGCGTAAATCCGCGCACAAGCAGGCGGGTTTCACAATCGATCCCTTCGTTTTTAACCGTTTCCAGGGCCTCTTGATGAGCTTCTTCGATTCTGGTAATTTCTTCCAGCTCCCCGGCGGTTCCCTTTTTCATGGAGGCCACCAGAAATATTTTGGCGGTAAATATTTTCGCGTGCTGAATCGCCAGTTCCAGTGCCCGACGGGAAGATTGAGACCCTGTGTAACATACCATTATTTTCATGCGGGGATCTCCAGGTGCGTTTAATTTCTTTTATCCTGAATTTTGCCCATTTTTTTGCCGATCCAATCTTTTAAACGATCCGTGACAGAAGGTTTGTTGATCGTAAGCGTTGTTTCCGCCGTCTGGTCCGAAAGCATGCCGGTTGCTCTGGCGGTATAAACCCCTGCCGGAACGGGCTCCTGGGTAATAACGATGGACTGGCCGTATTCCGCGTCTTCGGAATAGGTGTCAATGGCCATGTCCGCTCGCAATATCCCCGTAATTTTTCCGAGACCTTTTACGGCGGTATTGAACGTCCCATCGGGATTCACCTTGCTGTCGGCAACGACCAGCCCCGTGCTGTCGGCTCCCCCGGGGCCCACAAAAGTGGACGTTCCGTCCGGGTTTACTATTCTGGTGGTAACGGCCCCTGTTGCGGCGTCTTGTCTTACAAGGCTTATAAACACGGAATCACCGGGTTGAAACCCGGCCCCTTCAAAAACAATGTCCGTGGCCATGAGGGTGGCCACGCCAAGACTTATGGCGTCGGGATTAACGACAACCTGGGGACCGGTGTCGGCGGGATTGATGGTAGCCGCGCGGTGCGCGCAACCGGAAAACACAAAGCCGCATCCGGTCATCACGACAACCGCCAGAAAAAGTATTTTTGGAAATCCGTTTTTTTGTTTTCGAATCATTTGCTATAGCCCCCCCCTTATTTTGAATAGCATTTTCTATTGCGTGGTGATGAGCTGATCAGGATTTGAAGCGAATCCGTATAGAAGGATCTGCCGCGGAAACCAAGAGTCTGAAATTTTAAAACTAACGTCAAGGAAGTCAGTCTCTTTTTAATGGGGTTAAAGCGCTTCTTGTTCTTTTTACAGGGTTTCGGGTTTATGCCACTAATGCTGTTATATCTCCCAAGGTTATTTCCGCTGAAAGAGTCGCTTTTATCATAAACAAGGAGGGTATTTCCTGCTTTTACCGTTAATAAACTTCGGTTCAGCACGGCAGGCCGCATTTATATGACACGCGGCGCATACATTGGGCGAAAGTATAAGAAGAACAAATTCATATGTCAACACATTTTGCCCGGCTCTGATTTCCTATATTCCTTGACAGGAGCGTCAAACTGTGTTTATAGAAGAAAACCTTGTTTATGAACAAATTCCCCGTGCGTGATTTTCCCCCGCGCCGGGAAAAACGCGCCCCTTTGATCTTCCATATCAACGCAGGACAACCATCTGCATACAGGTTAAGGAATATCCATATGGATATGAAGCGAGACTATTATGAGGATGTTAAACATTTTTCATCCGGCGTGATGCTCTTCTGGTTTGCCGCGCTGATGATTTTTTTACTGCTCTACCCGTTTTTATTTAAAAATTATTATGTATACGTGGCAAATTACATTGCCATCAATATTATCGTTGTCGTGGGGTTAAATCTCCTTGTCGGGTATACCGGGCAGATATCTTTGGGCCATGCGGGATTTTTCGCCATCGGGGCATACGGAACGATATCATTGATGACACTGGCGAATTTTCCCTTTTTCCCCGCATTGATCTGCGCGGGACTGATCGCCGCGTGCTTCGGTTTTCTCCTGGGCCTGCCCGCGCTCAGGCTGGAAGGCCCTTACCTGGCCATTGCCACGCTCGGTTTCGGGCTTACCATCACCACCATTATCGGCAGGATCGATATCCTCGGTGGGAGACAGGGCCTTCATGCGCCCGATCTGATCATCATGGGGCATCACCTGAACACGGACCGTCAGTTTTATTACCTGGTCATGGCCATTGCGGTGCTGCTTGTCTTTTTCGCCCGCAATATTACAAAGACGAAAGTCGGAAGGGCTTTTGTCGCCATACGGGACGCCCATATCGCCGCCGAAACCATGGGCGTCAACCTCGTGCTTTACAAAACCATGGCGTTTGCGCTCAGTGCTTTCTACGCGGGGGTCGCGGGGGGATTGTTCGCGTTCGTGCTTCGGTTTATCGAGCCCGAACTCTTCGGTTTCTTTCTGTCGGTATTTTTTCTGACCATGGCGGTGGCCGGCGGCCTGGGCACAATCGCCGGGCCCATTGCCGGCGCCATCCTGCTCTCCTTTCTTGACCTTGAACTGCGCAACATCCTCAATATCCCGTACGTCGGCGAATGGCTGAAGGCCCTTTCCACCAGTTACTTCTCCTTGACCGGCGTATCCAATATCCAGTTCATCGTTTTCGGTGCCATATTGATCGCCATCATGCTTTTTGAACCGCTGGGCCTTTACGGCCTCTGGATACGGATGAAGAAATACTGGATGACATGGCCGTTTTAAGAGAGGATTTATTAAATGATTGATTTCATACAGATGGTGATCAGCGGCATTGCCGTGGGAAGTTCCTATGCCTTGATGGCATTAGGAATGGTGCTGATATACAAGGCATCCGAGGTGCCCAATTTCGTCCAGGGGGAAATGGCGCTTCTACCGGTTTTTATCGCCTACATGATGATTTATTCTTACGGCTACTCCGTTTTTATCGCGTTTTTCGGGGCGCTGTTTTTCGCCATGATCCTGGGATGCTTTCTTGAATTTGCCGTGGTGCGAAGGGCCAAAAACCCGAATATCTTAGGATTGATCATCGTTACCATCGG
The DNA here is from genome assembly GCA_003597945.1 of Desulfobacteraceae bacterium. Classification (GTDB taxonomy): domain Bacteria; phylum Desulfobacterota; class Desulfobacteria; order Desulfobacterales; family Desulfosalsimonadaceae; genus SURF-33. Next base: position 30,724 of record QZJS01000058.1, read on the forward strand.
GCTTGAGATGATACTGCTGGGTCTGGTTTCCTGGAAGTTCGGCGCGGATCAGCGCATCATGCCGTTTCCCATCTCTTCGTATTCAAGCGTGATGATCGGTGATCTCTACATCAGCACCATGGACCTTGTCACACTGTTTGTGGCCCTTGCCATTATGATCGTTTTGTTTCTGTTTTTCCGGTTTTCAAAGTTCGGCGTGGCCATGAAGGCGACCCAGCAGAACCCGACCGCCGCACGCCTGATGGGTATCCGGACCAATCGCGTGAAAATGGTGACATGGGGCATTTCCGCAACCGTGGGCACCGTGTCGGGCCTTTTGCTTGCGCCGGTGATCATGGAACCCTACATGATGTGGAACCCGATGCTCAAGGGGTTTGCCGGGGCCGTGGTCGGGGGGATGACATCATTGCCCGGGGCGGTTTTCGGCGCCTATATCGTGGGCGTGGTGGAGCACCTTTTCGGGGGTTACGTATCCATGGATTTCAAGGCCGTGGTGGCCTTTGCGGTCATCGTGATCGTCTTGTGCGTCAAGCCGAGCGGTCTGTTTGCGCGGCATTACGTGAAAAAAGTCTGACCGGGGGCATGGTCCCTCTTTAGTGCCCGAAACAAAAGAAAGAAACAGAGCCCAAAGGAGAAGCAAAATGAAAAAAACATTATTTGCCGTCCTGTTCGGCGCCCTTGTTGTATTCGGTATGTTATCGACGGGATATTGCGAAATCGGCGTCACCGACACCGAGATCCATATCGGCCAGTGGAGCCCCCAGAGCGGTCCGGCGGCGGCCTGGGGCGCGGTTGCCCGGGGTACGGACGCCTATTTTAAATGGATCAACGCCAACGGCGGCATCCACGGCAGAAAGCTGGTGCACCATTATTTTGATGACGGATACAACCCGGCCAGAACCATTGCCGGGGTAAAGCAGCTCCAGGAGCAGCGGGGCATGTTCGCCTGGGTCGGCGGGGTGGGAACCGCGCCCGGTCTTGCCGTAAAAGAATACCTCATGCAAAAGAAGATCCCCTGGATCGGCCCGGCGGCCGGTTCCTGGCACTGGGTCACCCCGCCGCAGAAATATCTGTTCAATGTTTATCCCCTGTATCTCGGAGACGCGCAGTTGCTGGTCGAACATGCCGCTAAAAAAATGGGCAAGAAAAGCATCGCGGTGGTCTACCAGGAAGATGATTACGGCGAGCAGGGACTTGCGGGCACGAAACACATGCTGGAAAAGTATAATATGGAGCTTGCCGCGGCGGTTCCCGTGGCAATGGGCGATTCGGACATGCGCCCCCATGCCATGCGGCTGAGCCGTTCCAATGCGGATGCCGTATTGCTGTTTATCTCGCCGGTGGCGGCTTCGAGAATCATCGGCATCGGCAAGGCCATGAATTACGCGCCCCAATGGATGAGTTCCTCGACCTGCGGAGACTGTCCGTTGATGATCGATATCACCCAGGGGCTTTACGAAGGCGTCATAACGTCAAGCTTCGGCATGCTTGAGACCGGGGAAAAAGTCGGGGATCTGCAGCACATCAATGATCCCAAGCACAAGCTGGTGGCGGAATACAAAAAAGATGTTTACGGAAAGTTTGCCGCGCGCGATGAACGATGGGGATATACCTTTGTCGTGGGCATCGGGCTGGCCGAACCCCTTGTGGAGGCCATCAAAAGGGCGGGGCGTGACCTGACCAGGGAAAGGCTGGTGGAAGAACTTGAAAAAATGGAAAATTTCAGGGGAGTCCTCGGCCGGATCACCTACGGGCCCCTTGATCCCAACAACCCTCTTACCCGGATCGGTCAGCAGGAACTGTTTCTTCATCAATGCACGGCCGACGGCGGCTCCCGGATTCTGACCAACTGGATTGAAACCGAATACATCCCCATGGGCCATTAATCGTTGCCTGAACAGGCAGCGGCATTTTCGGAGCATTTTTGAAAATATAAAATACAACGCCGATTTCCCCGGAGAATCATATCGATGACCTTTTTTGCGGTAGAAGATCTTTCCATGACCTTCGGGGGGCTAAAGGCCCTCGACAAGGTCTCGTTTGAAATCACCAGGGGGGAGATATTTGCCGTCATCGGCCCCAACGGCGCGGGGAAAACTACCCTGTTTAACTGTATCAACGGCATTTATCCGCCCACCGGCGGGGATATTGTTTTTAAAAACAACAATATCCGCGGTCTCAAGCCGGACAGGGTGGCCAAAGCGGGCATTGCCCGGACGTTCCAGAACATCGAACTGTTTTCCAACATGAACACCATGGAAAACATCATGATCGGCCGTCACCTGTTCATGAAAACCGGCCTGTTACGGGGCGGCCTGATGTGGGGGAGGCGTTCTTTTGCCGGCAAGGAGGAGATTGAAAACCGCCGGAAGGTGGAGCAGATTATCGACCTGCTCGAACTTCAGACGTTCAGAAGCAAGTTTGTAGGCGGCCTGCCTTACGGCATCCAGAAAAAAATCGAACTCGGCCGGGCCCTGGCCGCCGAACCCGAACTGCTGCTGTTAGACGAACCCTGCGCCGGCATGAACGCCGAAGAAAAGCAGGATGTGGTGTTCTGGATAAAGGATATCCAGGACGAGCTCGGCATCACCATTTTGCTCATCGAACATGACATGAACATGGTCATGGACATATCCAACCGGATTCTGGTGTTAAATTTCGGCAGACCCATTGCCATGGGCGTACCCGATGAAGTGAGCGTTCACCCGGAAGTGCTCAAGGCCTACCTTGGCGAAGACGATGCGGACGATGCTTCCGGGCCATAGGAAAATGATCGGTTGAAGGCGCAAAACAGTGATGCAAAATGGGGACTGTGCGAAGGGTTACCGAAAGGCGATGATGTTAACCGCAGGATAGACCATAATGATCGGAGCTGCCATTGGGCGCGTTACTTGAAATAAAGAACATCGAGACCTACTACGATCTGATCTACGCCATCCGGGGGGTTTCCCTGTCCGTTGACGAAGGCAGCATCACCACCATCCTGGGAAACAACGGCGCGGGTAAAACAACGATTTTAAAAACCGTGTTGGGGCTTATCGACAATCAGCCCGACAAGGGGACCATCGAATTCATGGGCCGGCGCATCGACGGCCTTGATACCGAGAAAATCGTCCGTCTCGGCATATCCAGCGTTCCCGAGGGCAGGGAAGTGTTTGAAGAGCTTTCCGTCAAGGAAAACCTGATGATGGGGGCCTACACCCGCAAGGACAAAAAAGGCGTAGCCCAAGATTATGAACGGGTGTTTTCTTATTTCCCCATCCTTTCCCAGCGGATCAACCAGTGGGCCGGCACCCTGTCCGGCGGGGAACAGCAGATGCTGGCCATCGGCCGAGCCCTCATGAGCCGCCCGAAGCTTCTTTTTCTCGATGAACCCTCCCTGGGGCTTTCCCCCCTTCTGGTCAAGGAGATTTTCCAGATCATACGAAAAATAAACGAAGAAGGCGTGACCATCCTTCTGGTGGAGCAAAACGCCAAAAAGGCCCTGGAAGTTTCGGACACCGCCCTGATTCTGGAAACCGGCCGTTTTGTCATGAAGGGCAAATCAAGCGATCTGTTAAAAGATGAAAATGTAAAAGAATTTTATCTCGGCGTCCGGTCCCAGGAATCCGCTAAGGGATACCAGCGATGGAAACGCAAAAAAGTATGGCGGTGAGCGCGCTGCATAAAACCGGGCTGAAAAAAACAAGGACACTCCCCGACAATCCGGAGGAAAAATATTGATCGCCACCACAACACCCGCTGTTTTTGAAAAAACGGTCAGGGCATGCGGCGACCAGGTCGCCATGCGTTATAAAGAACTCGGCCTCTGGCACGATATTTCATGGCGCCGGTATTACGATACCGCGCAAAATATCGGCGCGGCCCTCATGGACATGGGCCTTGAAAAGGGCATGAGCGCCGCCGTTATCGGCGACAACTGCCCCGAGTGGGTGATGATCGACATGGGGATACAGTTCGCCGGCGGCGTTTCCGTGGGCATTTACACCACCAATGCCTGGCAGGAAGTGGAATACGTGGTGTCCAATTCCGACGCGCTTTTCCTGTTCGTGGAAAACGAGGAACAGCTTGACAAATGGCTTAATTTCCGCGACAACGTCCCCCGGCTCAAAAAGGTCATCGTATGGGACACCAAGGGGCTCCGGGATTTTCAGGACCCCATGCTCATGAGTCTTGCGGACCTGATCGAAAAAGGGAAAAAACTGGATAAGGCAGCGCTCGATCAGCGCATGCGGGAGGTTACGCCCGATGACATGAGCGTGTTGATTTATACTTCCGGGACCACCGGGCCTCCCAAAGGCGCCATCCTGACCCACGGAAACGTCACCTGGATGGCCGAGGCCATTGCCGGGCTCAATCCCATGAAAGAAGGCGACGAGGTGCTTTCCTTTCTGCCCCTGTGTCATATTTTTGAGCGGCTGTTTTCCGTGTTCGCCCATATCCGGCATGCCTACGTGGTCAATTTCGTTGAAAAGCCGGACACCGTCACCGACAATATGGTGGAAGTGTCTCCCACGGTGGGCTATGCCGTTCCCCGCATCTGGGAAAAATACTTTTCCGCCATCCAGATCAAGATGTCCGAGGCCACCCGGCTCAAACGGCTGGCCTATCACCTGGCCTTTAAAGTCGGACAGCGCCGGGCCGACCTGATGATGAATTGCAAGCAAATCCCGGTCTGGCTGGAACTTTTTTTCGTCCTCGCCCATTTTGCGGTATTTCGGAAATTAAAGAAAAGACTCGGTTTTGAACGGATTCGCGTGGCCTATTCCGGGGCCGCGCCCATATCCCCGAAGGTGCTGCATTTCTATCAGTCCATCGGGATGAATCTCATCGAAGGATACGGCCAGACCGAAGGCACCGGCGTTACCTGCACATCGAGTCCGGGAAAGGCCAAGTTCGGGACCGTGGGCGCTCCCATACCGGGCACCGAGGTTAAAATCGCCGAAGACGGCGAAATCCTGGTGAGATCACCAGGGGTTTTCGCGGGTTATTATAAAAATCCGGAAGGAACCGCCGAAACCCTGCGCGACGGCTGGCTTTTTTCCGGCGATGTGGGCGAGTTCGATGAAGACGGGTACTTAAAAATCACGGACCGCAAAAAAGACATCATCATCACCGCCGGCGGCAAGAATATCTCGCCCCAGTACATCGAAAACATGCTCAAGGCCAGCGTCTACATCAACGACGCCGTGCTCATCGGGGACCGGCGCAAGTTTCTGTCGGCCCTGATCATGATCGATGAGGACAACGTGGTGAAATTCGCCCAGGACAACAAAATCCAGTTCTCCACCTACGGCGACCTCGCCTGTCACCCGAAAATCAACGCCCTGATCCAGTCTGAAATCGAAACAGTCAACAAGACCCTGGCCCGGGTGGAAAATGTCCGCAAATTCAAGATTCTTCCCAAAAAGCTCTACGAAGAAGACGGCGAAGTCACCCCCACCATGAAAGTCAAACGCAAGTACGTCAACAAGGCGTTTTCAGACATCATTGAGGAGATGTATCGCTAAGCGGAAGTGCAAAAATGCGCCATTGACAATTTTTCCCGCCTTGCTAAAATGAGTTAAGCAGTTAACTCATGAGTTCATGAAAGGACCCTCCCATGTTGGAAGCACCCATGACTAAATTAATCGACGCGCTTTCCGCCCGAACCCGCTTCGGGGAATTGATGGAAAGCGTTGAAAAAAAGAATGTTCGTTACCTGGTAAGCCGCAGGGATAAAGCCAAGGTGGTTATTTTGAGCGTTGAGGATTATCTCCGCAATATTTTAAAAAAACCGAATCTCTTGGATAAAATCCAGCTTGACGCCCAAAAAGCCGGCCTGGACCGGATGACCGACCAGGAAATCCTGGCTGAAATCCGTTCCGCCGGTGCCGAGCAATAAACGCCATTTCCCATTCAAGAAATTTCATGAAACCAGAATCGTCACTCCGACCGAATTTTTAAGCCTGTTAACGGATATTTTTTGATTATTGTCCTATGTCGTTTGTCGCTTCATCTCCTCATTTTCCTCAAATGGCTGCTTCGGCAACGGAAAACTCAATTTTTAACGGCACGCCGATCGCAATGCTTGCGCGCGATAGCGTGGCTAATGTGACGCTGGTATCATCTTCATCAAGCAGCCGGTTGACAACCGCACGGCTGGTGTGCATCCGCGATGCCATCTCGGTTTTTGTAATACGCCTGGATTTCATCAGGTTTTCCAACTGCCACGCAATGACGCGCTTGATGGCTGCCGCGGTCACTTCTTCGCGGATTCCTTCTTCCTGAAGGAATGTATCGAAATCACTTCCTATATGTGGATTTGCCATAACCGTCTCCTAAAGTTTTGCCTTGCGGGACCTTGCGGTAACGAGATCGGACTTTGGTATTTTTTGAGCTTTTTTAATAAACGCATGCAGTAAAACAATATGCCCCTCTGATACCGTAAATAATACTCTTGCTATCCGCCCTTCAAGATGACTGCGAACTTCCCACAGGTCCTTTTCCAGTTTTCGAACAAGCGGCATGCCCAAAGGCCAGCCAAATTGGACCTCTTTGATATCCGTGCCGATGATTTTTCGGTCCTCGGATGATAATTCCCGGAGCCCGGCGCTTTCCTTGGCGTGTTCAATAGTCATGCTTACGATGTTGCCCCCGTCATCGATATCGATATTTTCGCTGATTTCCCTGGTTTCATGAACGTTGTTGTTCGTGAATTCAGCATGGGCGGTATCGGTATCGGTAAAATATTTTACTTTCATATTCTATTCCCCCTTATATGATCTGTCGAAAAAGGCATTATGAACCGTCTCGCCGTCTCCGAGCAAGATAACTCTCAAGTATTTAACTCCTTTCCTGGCATTCTGTTTTCATACCCGATCTTTCCAGATTCGAGGACTCCGCTTTGCGTGGATCACTCCAATAACGGCAATCGTTCGTTCCCCTTCGACAAAAAAAACGGCGTAAGGAAATCGTCGCGTCAGCGCGCGCCGAATGACGTTTTTATAAACAACCGGATAAGGTTGAGGATTCCTTTCTATTGAAGCCATGACCGCATCCACGCAAAGCAGAAGCTGGGCGCTTAATCCAGGAACTTGCTGTTCATACCACCGGCAGGCCTCGACAAGATCGGCTTCCGCCTCTGCTCTGATGATCAGGGGTTTTTTCATGATTTGGAGAGGCTGAGAATCCGTTCTCTGACTTCGGCCCAGGGGGACCCGGCGTCGGGGTTGAGGTGATAGGCTTCCAGCCGGCGATCCAGTTCTCTTCTATGGCCTTCGCTGAGCGGAACAGCCTCTGGCACGGCGGCGATGCTGTCCCAAATGTCTTCCACCATCTGAATCCGCTCGGCAACGCTCAATTCGAGAATATCCGCGGTTTTTATAGCCATTAATGCCCTCCCATAATCATGTTCGCGGAATGTTTACGGCCCCGTGACAAAGCTCTCTTCAACCTGTTTACGGCGGGTAACCTCATGCAATGAAATAAGTTTGATTTTCAATCGTTTATTCCGAGATGTTTGGGGCTATATCCCATCGTTCGGCTTTGAAGCGGAACGGCCGCTGGTAATGCGGAAATACAGTCCCAGATGTCTTCCGCGATGATAATAGGCCATATCAGCACTATTTTCAAGAGTCATTCAAAAGGAGAAATTTGACTCAACAGCAATTAACGCATATGTTATTAATAAATTATGCGTAAACCACTTAAACTAGGGAGGATGATATGATTTCTAAGGAAGAATTATGCAAAAAAATCAGCGAGATCTATCCGGATATCGGCCAATGCGGAATCGATGTTAATGTCGATTATGATGCCGAACAGGCGCGTTGGGTGGTGGACTTAAAAAAGGATAGCCATCAGTTGAAGACTTTTCTGGAAGATGGCGATGCCGAGCTGTGTCTGTCCGGCAAGCAATGCGTGAGCCTGGGCATTGAAATCGCCCAGTTGCGCGACAATATCGATAGAATGCCCTGAAAAACGTTTACTGTAGCGCCGGATTTCGGGCAGTTTCCGCAAAGCGATTTATGTTTTTGCGATTCCATCGCATCCAGCCGGCCTATCTTGACTTCCGGCAGGAGGGAAAACAGGCGGAACCTGCCCGCTATCGGTTCAGCCGCCGGTAGATGCCGCGGTTCTTGCGGTAGATGGCGAGAAAGGCATCGTATAGGCGCTCATAGCAGCGATGCTGTTTCGGGTCGGGGTCGAAGATCATTTCGTGTTCGATGAGATCCGGGATATCGTCAAAAGTGATGCGGCCCAGGCCCACGGCAGCGATAAAGGCCGCGCCCCGGCAGTTGGCTTCAATGGGATCGCGCACCCGCATCACCCGCCGATTCAAGACGTCGGCGAAGATCCGGCACCAGAGATCGGATCGGGCCCCGCCGCCGATAAAACTCAACGCCTCCATTGGATGGCCGATGAACTTTTCCACGTATCCCAGGCTCCAGCGGGTGTTGTAGGCCACGCCTTCCAGCACGGCCCGGGCGATATGATCCGCGGTGGTGCGCATGGACAGGTTGTGGAACCCGGCCCGCAGGGCGGTGTCGTCCACGGGGGTTCGTTCGCCGTTTAGCCAGGGCGTAAAAATCAGGTTGTCGCTTCCGGCCGGCGCCCGGCCGGCCATGGCATTGAGCTTTTCATAGGGGTCGTCCGGCTCCCTGCCCACAAAGAATTCGTTTTCATGCAGAATGATGTTGTTGAGCAGAAACGACAGGCATCCTCCGGCCAGGTCCTGTTCGTTGACGCACTGATATTTTCCGGCAATGGCCGACGGCAGGGAGGCGATGCTGTGGAACATGTCGGTTTTTTTAAACGGCACGATGCATTCGATCCATGAGGAGGTGCCGATATAGACGTGTCCCTCAAAATCCCGCACTGCGCCGGAACCCACCAGGGCCGCCTGATGGTCCGGTGATCCCGCCGTGACCTTGACGTCTTTTCCCAGCCCCAGATCGGCAGCCACTTCCGGCTTTAGGACGCCGATGACGTCCACGGAACGATACAGGTCCGGCAGTTTGTCCCGGTCGATCCCCGCTTCCCGGATCAGGGCGTCGCTGTAAGCGATACGGTTGATGTCCCGGGTATCGGTCACCCAGAACAGCATAACGGAATCATGGGACGCGGCAAATGTGCCGGTCAGCCGTAGATTCAGATAGTCTTTGCTTCCCAGAAACTTATACGTCCGTTCATAGATATCCGGAAACCGCTTTTGAATCAGGAGCACATGGGCCAGATCGTCTTTTCCGGAAAGCTGTGGTCCGCCGCCGGTGATGCGGATCCATTTGAGGACCTTGAAGATATTGTAGCCGGTGATAGTCGGGAATTTGCCCATCAGTTCCCTGACATACGGCGCGGCCCGGGAATCCATCCAGGTAAGGCAGTTCATCAGGTGGTTGCCGTCCCGGTCCACGGCCACGGTGCTGGAAAAGGTGCTCGACACGGATACCGCGATAATGGATTCAGCGGGGACCGTCTTTTTCCCCAGAAGACGTTTGGCTGCCGTCAGGAAGGCCCGCCACCAGTCTTCCGGGTCCTGCTCCGCGCCGTCGCCGGGCAGATAATGCGTCGGCGTGGGTTCGAATTCAAAGTCGACCACCCGGCCCAGGCTGGTCACCAGGGCCACTTTGAGCCCGGATGTGCCGTGATCGACGGCCAGTATGTATTCATCGCGGCTGGTAACCATATTCCCTGTTCCCCCCATGGCTGAGGTCAGACGATGGAGCGATGCTTTCATCAGCCTGCGCCTTGCCCTTAACCTGATCTGAGGTTTTGAAACAGCTTCTGATCATTCGTTGCGCGTCGGATTATGAGCGAGATTATGGATTTCGGGGGAGAAAGCGATTTTCGCGGATGCGTTAAGAACGGCAAACTGTTTGAGGCGCTTGCGCCGAGTTTTTGCCGTTCAGCATCCGGGAAAATCGCGCCCCGAAAGACTCTCGTAGCGCATAATTCGACGCGCAACGAATGATCCCGGAATTGTCAAAAAATTCCAAATTGGGAAATATCTATAGGGGTAATCACCCCGTTTTCATCCACCGATTCCAGCAGGATCCGGCCGCTGGATTCCGGGTCCTTGTGATTGCTGCCGCTCAAATCATAGACATCGCCCGTGGTTTTGAGGAAATCCAGCGGCGCCACCCCGGCTTCCGGCGGCATGACCCCCGTGCCGCGAACCAGTCCCCGCTTCATCATGATGGCCCCCACGGCGGCCGGAATGCCGGTGCCTTCGCCCAGGCCTTCGCTTTCCGACAGCAGGTGGAATCTGTATTCCTTGAATCGTCCGTCTTTTTTTCCTTTGGCGATTACCGACACGCAGCCGCGGGGTTTTTCCAGTCCGGCTTCGGCGATCATCCGTTCCCGCTCCTTTAAAATATAGGCCACGGCAAAATCATAAGGCGTTACCGTCTGTCCCTTCACGTTGACCGGGTTCCGGCTGTTAAAGCCCAGGCCGCACAGGTCCCGGGTCAGGTCGTAATAGACTTCGGGAATGACCGATCCCTTGTTGGTAACTCTTTGCAGGTTGATGTGGCGGGGCAGGGTGATCTGTTCGGGATGGGGATAGGGGTAGATCCGGGTTGTGCCGATCACCGGAAAGTCAAAGGTCTGCCGCAGGGCTATGCCGTCTTCCTCGAAATACTTGACGTAAACCAGCTTCCCATCGAGAAACATGGGGCAGGGGATGGTCATGCAGTGGAACCGGTGAGCAATAACGCCTTCGCCTTCGATTTTTTCGCCGCCGTGGGTATGGAAAATGTCGATGGATTCGGTTTCGTCCAGGAGCAGGTCCGCGGCCAGCTTTCCCAGCATGTTGGTGATCCCCGGCGAGTTGCCCATGCCCAGCAGCACCTGAACGCCCTGCTGCCTGACGGCGTCATCCATATCGAGGATCTCAAGGGTCACGTCCACGTCGTCGCAGACATCCACGTAGTTGATTTTCTTTTCCAGAACGGCTGCTAAGATCGGCTTGACCGTGCGGTAAAAGGGCCCCACGCAGTTGAGCACGATATCGGCGCCGTCAATGGCTTCCCGGATGCCGGCCGGATCCAGGGCATCCACGAACCGGGCCGATACCCCCGGCGCACCGATATCTGTTGTCAGCGCTTCCGCGGCCGCCAGGTTGTAATCGCCGATGATGATGGATTCAAAATCCCCGCTTTTTACCAGGGTTTTAACGGCCACGGACCCCACGGCCCCGGCGCCTCCCAGCACGATAATCTCGGCCATGTTTATTCCCCTTCATTGGGTTTATTGTTTATTTTAATGTTGTTTCAGATCGTTATAATAAATAATAAAATAATTCATTTTGTCATCATAGCCGCCATGATATAAAATGGCCATAAAATTATGGACGATATATCAACATCATCGAAAACATCATCGAAAATTCAACATGCCGGCCCCGTCGCGCCAAGAATCGCCGCGGCCCTGCCCGATTTGATCACCGCCGGGGTGTTCCTGTGGGTCTGGCTGGACCCGAGCGACTGGCGGCATGACCTGGTTTCCCAGGGCATGCTCGTGATGCTGGTGGAGTTTATCCTTATTCATTCCTCGCCGTTTCTCGGAAGCGCCGTCATCGCCTATGAACAGCCGCTTTCCCGGCGTCTTTCCATGGTAGGGGGCCTGGGGGTTTTTTATCTGCTTTTTGTGGGCGGGTGGGCATTGACATTTAAATCCTGGTGGCCCGTCATTGCGTTTGCCTGGCTTTTTAGCGCGAAGTTCATCGCCGTTTTGTCCGGCCGCCGGCTTGACGAGGAAGGAAAAGCCCGGCAGCAGGGTTTATGGGCCATGTCGATTTTATGGTACCTGATGGCGGTGTTTGCCACGCTTTTTCTGCCTATGCCGGAGTTCGGCGTCACCGGTCACGGGCATACTTACGGCATTCCCGGATCCGGGGAATGGGTGAGCCATCCGCATATCGTCATCGCCGCGGGATTTCTTTATTTTTTCCTGCTTGGTTTTTCCAAACTCAAGGGATGGGATTACGCCACGGGCCGCCGGGCGGCCCGCCAGGGCGGATCATCGGCATGAATTGAGTGATTCGGGGGTCGATGCCGTGTCGTTCAAGATTTCCCTTTTCAGATATGAAGGAAACGGCGTTGATGACAGTTTTATCAACGCCGTTTTCATTTCATGCCCGGCAACGCGGCATCCTAAAACAGATGGACATGCACGGTATCGGCGGTCAGGGTGGCCGCGGGTTCGTCGAACTCGCCGAAGGCTTCGATTTTCCAGATCAGCGCGCTGTTTTCCAGGCGGGCTTCCAGGTCCGCCGCAAATGCGACGAAATCCGTGAATACTGTCCGTCCGCGCCGGCCGTGGATGTTGTAGAACCCGGTTTTTCCGACGGCTGGCACGATCACCGGCGCATCCGGCAGCGTTGTTAAATCCGTGATGACCCGACCCTGAAAGACATGGTGAAAACGCGCCGCGCCTTCCAGGTCAAGGGTCAGCGCGTCAGACGCGATGTCGACGGCATACGCGGATGCCGGCCGCCAGTGAACCTTTAACACCGAGGGAACCTGTTCCACATTAACAATGGTCCGGGCCTGGAAATCCGGCGGGTTGGCGCCAAACGGCGCCATATGGCCCATCACCCGGACCGGCGCGCCCGGGGCCAAAGATGAAATATCCAGGGCCCCCGTGGCGATTTCATAGTTTGCGGGATCGGCCCCGGCGGCGGTGAAATCAAAAATCGACACATCCCGGTTGTCGATGGACCGCAGGTCCACCACCAGGGGCGCTTCATCGGCCGAATAGGGATCCGCCGACACCACCACGCCGCTGACGGTGGTCATCAGTAATGTGACGGCCCCGTCAAGGGCATCAATGACGGCGCCGTTGTCCGGATCGGAAGACAGGGTCCCGAACACGATAACCCCCTGTCCGATGGATATATCGTCAATGGTATACGGATCCTCGGATAATTCGCGCCGCACTTTTGTGGTTTCCCCCAGCAGCACCGTGACATCGTCGTTAAATGCGGCCCGGCCGTCGGTCCGTTTCAAGGTGGCGCCCTTGAGGGTCAGCACGTCGCCTTCCCGGGACGCCACGTTTCCCGCGGCCGTATCCTGATCGCCGCCGGGCACGCTTGAACCCGCCGTCACTTCCGCGGCGACAAAACGGTAAGGCCTGAATTTCAGGTCTCCCATCACCACCACCGCGCTGAACGGCTCCAGTCCGGCCAGGGTCGTCAGCCCTTCGGCGCCTTTATAAATCTGGCCGTTGATATCATAGGTGGTGTCATCGTCGGTCAGGATCGTCAGGGCGCCGAAGCGGGGTTCTCTGTTTAAAAGGGAATGGCGGAAGGGTTTTACGACTATTTCAAAACGCTCTGTTTCAACATCCACGGACTTCAAAGGCCCTCGGATGCGGTGGGGCTTGGGGTCCTCGGGCTGAATATCGGCGATCAACGTGGGGTCCACCGTAAGGATGGGGTCCCCGGATATATCGAAATCAACGGTGTTTGAGGCGTTAAGATCAAAGTCGAGCATCAGGTAGGCGGGCGTTCCCGGCGCGACCACCAGGGGCTTGTCGCCGGCGAGCTGAACGGAAACGGTCAGCAGTTCCAAGGCGTTTCCGTCGCCGTCGAGAATCGTCGTAACCGAGGCCGCGTCACCCGATTCGGTTTCCACCTGGATATCGGCGTCCCGATAATCGAGCACCATGGTGACAGTGTCGTAAACCCCGCCGGGTATGGTGCGGATCATGAAAAATTCGGTCAGATCGACATACTGGGCGAAATCCACCCGGGTGGAAAGGGGCAGGGTGTCCACCACGGCGCCGTTTTTTTTGTGAAGGGTCAGGGAAACCACGTCCACGGTGTAGGTGGCGAAATCGCCGGCCGCGTCGGTCAGGCCGATCATCACGTCGCCGTTTGCCGCGCCCGCGGCGGTTTCGGCATCCGAAGAGTCGCCGTTGCACCCGTACAGCCCGGCTGTGATTAGGGCAGTCAGCAACACGCACGTAATGAGAAGTCTTCTGTTAAACGCTGGGAATTTCATGTTGGATTCTCCTTTTTTCTTTTATTATGAATGGCGATTCGTCCCGCCGAGGCCGGCGCGGCGGATTTGAACCGGTGGCGTCATATCCATGGCGTCGCGGCATTTACCTGTTTAAACCCCCGGCCTTCGGAAAAGTTTCACGGAGAATGAAAAAAAGAGTTTTCTTGACTCCACAAAGCGTTTAACCATATGATCTTTATTAATTTTCAGTCGGATAAACCGGTTTAAGGGAAACGGGCGATGCGCGGACGGAAACCTTGGAGACCCTGGAAATCATGGATGCCGGCATTCCTGCTGCTGATGCTGGCGGGTTTTGGTGAACCCGCGCATCCGGTGGAATATCGGTTCAACGTCGACGTGTTTGAGGGTCTGTTTTATGAGGAAAATTTGTTTTCCGAAAGCACTCGGACCTTTGATCAGGATGACCGATACAATATTATAGGCGTCTATCCGGGCCTGCGTCTTGATTTTGAAAATAATGCCCATGCTTCGGTTCTCGGGGAAATGGAATGGATCCATTCGTGGGAGGCCGCTTCGGACGAGCGGCTCACCGAAGATGAGACCAGGGTCGGAATCGCTCATGCGTTTGTTGGCTGGACGTCCCCGTTGTGGTCGGTTGAGGCGGGCAGGATGCCGTTTCGTATGGGAGACGGCAGGATTTTATCCAACGATGAACCGGGCGCATCATTTGCCTATGGCGGCCGTGCGAAAACCTATTGGCAAGGCGATTTCCTCCTGGCCTTTGATGCATGCCCCATGGCGGCCCTGACATGGGGATTCCGGCCGGCGTTTTATGAAACCTTCGAACTCACAGCGATCTGGTTCAAGGACCGGGAAAATCGCATGGCCGGGCTTTTCCGGCCCTGGTTTGTCGACGCCGGCGTGAAAAGTTCCGGCGATCTTTACTGGATCGGCGGGGACGCGGATTTTTTCGCGGGAGACGTCTATCTGTCGGTGATGGCATTCTACCAGTTCGGCGCCGTCAGGGTGGATTTTCCCAACGCGGGGACCCGCATGGATGTTGCCGCTTACATGGCCGACCTGGAGGCATCCTATAATATAACGGATCGGATGTCGGCCGGAGGGTTCCTTTTTCTGGCCAGCGGCGACCGCCGCCCCCTGCGGGGGAACGTGGAGGCGTTTTTATCTCCCATGCCGTTTCATGACCGTTCCCCCATTTTTTTCTCCGGCGGTTTTGAAAGATACGACCGGAGCGAATCGTTCCGGCTTGGCGGGGTCACCTGGGCCGGGGTGGCGACGCCGGGGCTGACTCTTTCTTTTTATGATCCGTCCGGCTTCAACGCGGTATTTTCCGGGGCCGTGATGTTTCCGGACGGCGAACTTATGGATTTCGACGACTGGATCGGCTGGGAAACCGATATCGACCTGTCGTTTGAATACGGTCCCCATTGCCGTTTCTTTGCCGAAGGCGGTGTGTTTTTCCACGGCGATCATGTTCGAAACATCAGCGGAACCCGGCCCGATCCGGCATACCGGCTTGCCGGAGGCGTTGTGTTGTCCTATTAGCGCCTTGTTTCTGAATGGGTGAAAAAAACGGCGCGGGTGAAACTTTTCCGATTTTTCGGAGTTTAATGTCATAGATGAAGACGGATCCGGAAATCGAACTCATGCTGCGGTTTAAAAACGGGGATGAAGGCGCATTCCAGCGACTGTTCAACTTGTACCGGAAGCCGATGGTCAATTTCTGTTACCGGTTTTGCGGGGACCGGGCCGCGGCGGAAGACCTGGCCCAGGATGTGTTCATCCGGGTCTACCGGGCCGCCGGCGGGTATGAGGCAACAGCCCGGTTTTCCACATGGATTTACCGGATTGCGGTGAATGTTTGCTTGAATGAATTCCGGAGCCGAAAACGCAAACCCGTGATCACGTCCATGGATCAGCCGGCAGTGGGAACCGGCGACCGGCCGGCCGAATATCCGGATCATCGGACCCCGTCCGCCGACGAGGCCCTGGCGGCCGGTCAGCGGGACGAATGGCTCCGCGCCGCGTTTCAGCGCCTCCCGGAGCGGCAGCGGATGGCACTGATGCTGCGGACGTTTCATGAATTTTCTTACGATGAAATCGCCGGACAGATGATGATCTCGACGGCCAACGTAAAAACTCTTATTTTCAGGGCACGGGAGCAGTTGAAAGAAATGCTGGCCCACCCGGTGTGATGGATGTGATCAACGATTATGTGATCATGAATTGATGGCATTCCGATGACCCGGCCGAAAGAAACGGGGCGGAAAGGGATATAAAAAAAGGACAAAAGAATGAAACGGATTTGCGGCGATAAGGAACAAATTTCGACGTTTCTGGACGGGGCACTGCCGGAAAGGGAGGCGGCCGCCGTAAAGGCCCACCTGGACGATTGTCCCGAATGCCGGAAGGAAATGGCGGCCTATGGGAAACTGACCGATCTGCTGTGGGGCATGCCGGCGGTCGAGCCTTCCGATGGGTTTAACCGGGAATTCTGGCGAAAAATCGAGGCGGAAAAAACGCGCCAATCCCGATGGCGCATTTTTCGCCCCGGAACCTGGGGCTGGCGGCCGGCGGCGGCGTTTGCGGCGGTGCTGCTGGTTGTCGGCGGCATCGCCGTGTACCGGGCCATGCCGCCTGCCCGGGTGATTGTCGTATCCGACGCCGGCGTGGCGGAAACCATGGATGCCGCGGGAATGTCCATTGCCGCTGACCTGGATTTCTATCAGGACATGGACCTTGTC
>QZJS01000023.1 GCA_003597945.1 Desulfobacteraceae bacterium
ACCATGCCCATCATGATCCATCGGCATCCGGCCGCAAAAAATGTGAAAATTAATATTTTTTGATAGGAGAACCGCTTGAAGATTTTCTCTGATGCCAGCATGACGCCGATTTCCGAAAGGGAGGCAAGCGCCCATGCCATGCCGGTAAACATGCCCGAATACCCGAGATTTTCCAGATGGATGGAAAAAAAGCCATAGTATGTGCCGTGGCTGAACAACATGACAAACGCGCAGAACAGGAAAACCACGGTTCGGCGCTTTAAAAACGGCCGCGCCACCGCTACCGCCGCCGGACCGGAGGTTTTTTTACTGGCGCCCCGCGGAATGGCAAATGAAAACAGGGCCTGGAGCATCGACCCCGCAAGCACGAGCACCAGGATGATTTCCGTTGACGCCGCATCAATGGCCCTGCCCACCAGCACGACCACCACGATGAAACTCAATGATCCCCATGCCCGCAGCCGGCCGTATCCCTTTTTTTGACTCCCCAGCAGGTCCATGGAAAACGATTCCAGAAAACTGATAATAGGCGCGTAAAAAAATCCGTACAGGGCCGTGATGGCAAACATCAGTGAAAAATCCGTGGTCAGCAGATAGAGACCCCATGCCCCCATACTAATGATATTGCAGGCGATATAGATGGGCCGGCGGATCAGGAAACGGTCGGCCAGCATGCCCCACAGCATGGGGAAAAGGGCCGTGGCAAGGGTCCGCAGGGAGGAGAGGACCCCGATCTGAAATCCGGAAAAGCCGAGATGATAGCAGTAAAGGTTGAAATAGGGGAGAATCACCCCCATTACCCCGAAATAGATGAAATACTGGGAACCCAGGATGATTTTGACGGACGCGTTGCCGCCGGTTGCCGGGTCGGACGTCTCTATTTTTTGATACGAACGGATCAAATGCTGACGGTCCTTTTTTGTTTTTTTACACTATCGACGGTTCCGCAAAAAGTCGAATTGTGCGCCCCGAAATCCACGATCTTACTAACCGTTTAATTTTTTGCGGAACGTCAACTGATGGTCCCGTAAAAAGTCATCATGTGATGGCTAAGTAAAAAGTTCGAGTTCAAGGCGTCGCAAATTCCGAGGAATGAGGCGTACATAGCGTACGCCGCAGTGACGAGGGATGCAGCGCAACGCAGAAATCGGACTTTTTACTTAGCCATCAAGACTTTACCAGACAAGCACGGGAAGCGCAAGCCGGTCGCCGCCGGTCGCACGGTTAAACAGGTTACCCGAATCGGTGGACCGGGTGAATTGGTCGGGGCGACAATCCTGTTTTCGAGCATAGTCTCATCCCTACATATTCCTTGACATCACGGGGTCTATCTCCTAAAAGTTGTGAGAAATCAAATGGTCATTTGTCCGTGCCCGTATCTTTCCGACGTAACCGTATCATCGGGAACAGGGAACGTGGAATGGAAAGCACTTTAAAATGATGAAAGGAAAAAGGAATATATGACGCGCAAAATAAACAGGATAATGATAGGATTGATGATTCTGTTTGGTATATCCTTGACCCTTTCCCCGGTGTATGCCGCCGAGGAGACGGGGGCGCCGAAGGCGGAAATGACCCGGGATGTCTATGATTTCGGTACCGCGTACGAAGGGGTGGATGTTTATCAGGACATCACTATTAAAAATACCGGGGATGCAGATCTGGAAATTATCCGCATCGGCACCGGGTGAGGGTGCGCCACTGTCAATTTTGACAGGATCATCCCTCCAGGTCAGGAGGGAAACATCAAACTGAGTATACAGACAAGAGGCTATGGCGGCCATCAATATAATCGTGCAATCCAGATCAATACTAATGATCCGGACAATCCCAGTCTGAACATTCGAGTGACCGGCGATATTAAAAAATTCGTAACCATGACGCCCAATGCCGTATTTCTTACCGGCAAACATGGGGAGCCCATTTCCGAGACAGTGAGAATCATCCCTGAAACCGAGCCGGCGTTTCGGCTGCTTCAGGTCAACGCAATGAGTGGTAAAGATATCCGGCATTTTGTCACCGAAAAAGAAGTAAACGGCCGCAAATTCTATGAATTGCTTATTGAAAACGCCGCCGAGGGACCCGGCCGCTATTATGACCGGATCACCATCCTCACGGACCGCAGCGACCAGGCTCCGCTTATTGTTAATATCCGCGGGAATATACTGCCGGTTGAAACTTCTCCCGCAGGACAAAATCCTTTTGATGCCCAGGCGCCGCCGGCGGCGCCCACCGGCCCCTTGACGGAATAACAAAGTTCCATGACCGGCATCAAGGTGATCGCGTTGGATTGCGACGGCGTTATGTTCGAGACGGTCAATGCCAACACTGCGTATTACAATGATATTCTGGCGCATTTCGGGCGTCCGCCCATGACGCCCGAACAATTCGCCTATACCCAGATGTCAACCGCCGACGAGGCCATCGCCCATCTCTTTCCGGAGCCCGAATCCTTTGCGGCGGCCCAGGCGCGCCGGAAAAAGACCGGTTACGATGCCTATATCCGGTACATGGAGATGGACCCGGATCTGCTGTCGCTGCTGGAAAAATACAACGGTGCTTATCAAATGGCCGTGGCCACCAACCGCAGCGACACCATGCGCAAGGTGCTGGCCCAGCACGGGATTGAACGGTATTTCGACTTGGTGGTGACGGCCCTGGATGTGGCAAGGCCCAAGCCATTTCCCGATCCCCTGCTCAAGGTGATGGACCATTTCGCTATCCGTCCGGATGAGATGATCTATGTGGGTGATTCGGCCGTGGATGCGCAGGCGGCCCGGGCCGCGGGCGTTCCCATGGTGGCGTGCCGGAACCCGGATCTGGACGGTGATTTTCATATCCGGCGGCTAAATGAAATCGACGATATCCTGATGCGTCTCAATTGAGACAAGGTGATGACGGACCCCCAAAACACCCTCTTTCTTATCGACGGCACCGCCTATATCCACCGGGCGTTTCATGCCATCCGGAGTCTGAAGACTTCCAAAGGGATGCCCTCCAACGCGGTGTTCGGATTCACCCGGATGCTCATCAAGCTCATGGCCGACAAACAGCCTGTTTACGCGGCTATGTTTTTTGATTCCAAAGGACCCACCTTCCGGCATGAAATGTTTGCCGATTACAAAGCCAACCGGCCCCCCATGCCCGACGACATGGCCGTCCAGATCCCCTATATCAAGGCCGTCACCGAGGGGTTTAATCTGCCGGTGATCGAGATGCAGGGGTTTGAGGCCGATGATCTCATCGGTTCCTGCGCCCGGGATGCGGAAAAACATGGTTTTGAAGTGGTCATGGTTACCGGCGACAAGGATTTCATCCAGTTGATCACGGAAAAGTCCGTGATCTGGGACCCGATGAAAGATTTGACCCTGGATCGCGACAGTGTTGCAAAGGAAATGGGCATCACGCCGGAGCAGATGGTGGATATGCTGGGCCTGGCCGGCGATTCGTCAGACAACATCCCCGGCGTGCCCGGCATCGGCCCGAAAGGCGCCATCTCCCTTTTAAAGACCTTCGGGTCCATAGACAACCTTTATGAAAGCCTTGATGAGGTCAAGTCCGCGGCCCAGCGGGAAAAGCTCGCCGCCAACCGGGACCGGGCGTTTCTGAGCCGGGATCTGGCCCGGATCAGGACTGACGCACCCATTGAATTTGACATGGCATCCTTTAAACTTTCCCCGCCGGACAATGCCAAACTGGCCGTGCTTTTTAAAGAACTGGAATTTCGCCAGCTCCAGAAGGAATATCCGGCGGCATCCGGGGATTTGTACGGAAAAAAATATCACGCCATTATGGATGCCGACGCCCTGGCAGCCCTGGTCCGAACCATCGAGGAGGCAAAAACCGTTGCCCTGGATACGGAAACCACGGGCATCGACCCCATGACCGCCGACCTGGTGGGGCTTTCTTTTGCCGTAGCCGCGGACGAGGCCTTTTATATTCCCTGCGGCCATAACTACCCGGGCGTGCCGGCCCAGCTTTCGACGGATGATGTCCTTGCGGCCCTGCGGCCGGTTCTGGAAAACCCGGATATCGCCAAGGTCGGCCAGAACATCAAGTATGACTGGGCCATGCTGAGCCGTTACGGGATTGATCTGGCCGGCGTGACGTTTGACACCATGATCGCCTCCTATCTGCTCAATCCGGAAAAACGGGCACACAGCCTCGATCAGATCGCCCTGGATTATCTGGATCACAAGATGGTTTCCTACGAGGAGGTCACCGCCGACGAAAAAGATCGCAAAATCAAAGATTTTTCCGAAGTGACCCTTGAAAAGGCGGCCCCCTATGCGTGCGAAGATGCCGACATGACCCTGGCCGCCTATCACAAGTTAAAGCCCGAGCTTGCATCCGCGGGTCTGATGCCCCTGTTTGAAACCGTGGAGATGCCGCTGGTGCCGGTGCTGCTGAAAATGGAAAAAACCGGTATCCGGGTGGACCCGGACCGGCTCATTGAACTCTCCAAAGATCTGTCGGCAAAACTCGATCTTCTGGAGCAGGCCATTTATGCCACAGCCGGCGAGACCTTTAATATCAATTCCCCCCAGCAACTCGGCGTGATTCTGTTTGACAAGCTGAAGCTGCCGGCACAGAAGAAAACCAAAAAGAAAACCGGCTATTCCACGGATGTGGACGTGTTGAACACCCTGGCCGGATACCATGAACTCCCGGCCCTGATTCTGGAGAACAGGACCCTGGCCAAGCTTAAATCCACGTATGCGGACGCCCTGTTCACCTTGATTCATCCCAAAACCGGTCGGATCCACACTTCGTTTAACCAGACGGTTACGGCCACGGGCCGGCTCAGCAGTTCCCAGCCCAACCTTCAGAATATACCGATCCGCACCGAGGCGGGCCGGGACATCCGCCGGGCCTTTATCCCTAAAGACGGCTGGATATTTGTTTCCATGGATTATTCCCAGATCGAGCTGCGGCTTTTAGCCCATTACGCGGGCGATGAAAGCCTGATCCGCGCCTTTGCCAATGATGAGGATATTCATATGCGGACAGCGGCGGACGTGTTCCAGGCCATACCGTCCATGATCACTCCGGATTTGCGGCGCCAGGCCAAGACCATTAATTTCGGGATCATCTACGGCATGGGCGCCTACAGCCTGTCCAAAGAGCTGGGCATCAGCCAGAAAATGGCCAAGACCTATATCGATAATTATTTCAAGCGGTATAAGGGGGTCAGACAGTTTATCGACGACACCATTGAGCAGGCCCGGGAGACCGGCCGGGTTTCCACGGAACTGGGAAGGATCCGCTTTTTGCCGGAGATTAACAGCAGCGATATGCATCAGCGGAATTTTGCCGAGCGGACCGCGGTCAACACCCGGATACAGGGAACCGCCGCGGACCTGATCAAGCTGGCCATGATCCGGGTGGACACGGCTTTTTCCGAAAAAAGGCTGTCATCGGCCATGCTGCTGTCGGTTCACGACGAACTGGTGTTTGAAGCGCCGCCCGAAGAGCTGGAAACAATGAAGTCTCTGGCCCGGGAAATCATGGAAAATGTCTGGTCCTTTTCCGTGCCCTTAAAGGTCAATGTGTCAGAGGGAAAAGACTGGGCCGAAGCCCATTGAAGAAGAAGGGGAAATGGGAGTCCGAGGGGCATTGGGACCCTCGGAAAATGAGGGTAGATTTGAACGCCGCCCCCAATTTCAGCAGACTGTTATTTTTTCAGCGTCGCCTTTTGATCGGCGGTCTCTATGACATCCTTGTGATATGACGGCCGGGCCGAGGCCTTTACCGTAGCGTCAACGGTCTGGTAAATATTGCGGAAATGATCGTGAAAGGTGGCGGGCGATATATTGCCCACCTCAATGAATTTAACGATGATTTCCTTGGCCGTCTTGAGAATCATTTCATCATCTTTTGCTGTCATGGCATGTCCTTATTCTGAAATTTGCTTCAAAAAGCCTGCCGGCGGCGGGGTTTGAGCCGCTGTTTTCACATTCCCTTAGCAAAGCCTTAGACGATTGGCAATCCATTCCTTGACATTCCGCTGGTCATATTCTTATGATGACATCACAAGCAGGCTGATTTTCAGGTTGTGCCTGTTTCATCGTATGCTGTGAAATTTGAATCCATTTCAAAAGGTTTTGCCGAGCGGGATTTGCAGTCGGTCTGGTGGGAATATGCTGAAAAACGAGTCATTGAAAATCGGAAGAAATGAGCCCTGTCCCTGCGGCAGCGGCAAGAAATACAAGAAATGTTGCATGAATGCGGATACCCCGAAACCGGTGGATGTGGCGGCCCTGTATGCCCGGAAATACGATATCCGCCTTAAGACCCCCGAGCAGATCGCGGGCATGCGTAGAACCGGCCGGCTGGTGCTGGAAACCATCGACCTGCTGGAAACCCATATCCGGCCAGGGATCACCACCAATGTCTTAAACGATCTGGCCCACCAGCTTGCAATGGATCACGGCGCCATCCCCGCGCCCCTCAATTATCGCGGTTTTCCCAAGAGCATCTGCACATCGGTCAACGAAGTTATCTGCCACGGCATCCCCGATGACACGCCTTTAAAGGACGGCGATATCATCAATGTGGATATCACCCATATTCTTGACGGCTATTACGCCGATGCCAGCAAGACTTTTTTTGTGGGCAGGCCCTCGGCGGACGCGGAAAAGATCGTCCGGGTGGCGGCCCAGTGCCTCAAAGAAGCTATGACCATGCTGGCCCCCGGAAACACCATCGGCGATATCGGCTGGGCCATCCAGACGTATGCCCGCGACCAGGGCTGTTCCGTGGTGCGTGAATTTGTGGGCCACGGCATCGGCCGCCAATTCCACGAGCCCCCCCAGGTTCCCCATTACGGCAAAAAAGGAGACGGCATTCCCCTGGTGCCGGGCATGGTTTTTACGGTGGAACCCATGATCAACCTCGGCCGGGCCGAGCTCTTCATCGCCAAAGACAACTGGACTGCCATCACCCGGGACCGCAGCCTGTCGGCCCAGTTTGAGCAGACGTTCCTGATCACCGACGACGGCTACGAAAGCCTCACGCCGTTCGACCTTTAAAGAGACGGGGGTCAGGCTTTACTTATTGTCGTTTTGACGACATAATGCGAACACGAAGATACGAGCACAATAACGACAATAAGTAAAGCCTGACCCCCATCCTGACCCCCATCTCACCATCTCAATCAATTTTGATGGCCGCCAGAAACCCGCCGTGGATGGCGTCGTTGATTTTTCCCGGCGCGCAGCAGTCGCCCACGGTGGCATAGGGGATATTGAGGGCGGCGACGGCTTCCGACAGGGTTCTCACCGGCTGTGATCCGGCCGCGATGATCACCGAGTCAAAGCCCGCCAGAGCGATTTCGCCGTTCTGCTCCCAGGCGATGATGCCGTTTTTAATGGAGAGCACCCTGGCCCCGGTTTTGACGTCGATGCCGTATCGCGCGATTTTGTCCATGATCACCCAGCGGGTGGACCGGCCCATGTCCTTGCCGGCCTTGGGCAGCATTTCAAAAACCGTCACCGTTGACGTGCCCCGAAACATCAGTTCCCGCAAACGCTCAGGGGTTTCCGCCTCATATTCGAACAGAAAGTAGAGGGTTTCCGGGTTGATGGTTCCCTTGGCCGCCACGAACAGGGCCGTTTCAAGACCCACGGACCCGCCGCCGATCACCGCCACCCGCCGGCCTAACGGCGGGTTGTCTTTGAGCACCTGCCAGGCGTTTAGAACGCCGGGGCCATCCTTGCCCTCAATCGGGGGAACCAGGGGCGCTGCCCCTTCGGCGATGATGAGATAGTCGGGGTTTTTCCGCCGGATCATATCCGCGTTGACTTCGGTATTTAAAAACAGCGGGATATCGTATTTGCGGATCATGGCCCGGTAGAAGCGGATGAATTCCAGCAGTTCCTGCTTGTGGGGCGGGGCCCCGGCGATCCACATCTGGCCGCCGATATCGCTGTCCTTGTCGTAGAGTTCCACCCGGTGGCCCATCAGATGAGCCGTAAGGGCCGCTTCCAACCCGCCCAGGCCCGCGCCCACGATCATGATCCGTTTCGGCGCGCTGGTCCGGGTGATCCGGCGTTCGTGCTCAAACCCGGACAGCGGGTTCCCCGCGCAAAATACCGGCTGGCCGGAAAAGATCTGGTCCGTGCACCCCTGGGAACAGGCCACGCAGGGCCGGATTTCATCGGCCCGTCCTTCAAAGGCTTTTTTCGGCCATTCGGGATCAGCGATCAGGACCCGGCCCAGGTTGACCATGTCGGCGTATCCGTCCCGGATGATGCCCTCGGCCGAGGCCGGATCCGCGATCCGGTTGGAAGCCATGACCGGCACGGACACGGCATTCTTGATGTTTCGCGCCAGAAAGGCGTAGGCGGCCCGGGGCAGTTCCATGGGAAGCTGAGGCACCCGGGTCACGTGCCACCCGCCGGTGACATTGATCACGTCAACGCCTGCGGCTTCATAGGCTTGGGCGATCATTGGGGTCTCGGCGTCCGTGTTGCTTCCCGGCACAAAATCGTTTCCCGCCATGCGGATGGACAGGGGCACGTCCGGCCCGATTTTCTCCCGGGTCAGGGCCACCACCTCCGTGGGGAACCGGAGCCGGTTTTCAAAGGAGCCGCCATAATCATCCGTGCGCTGGTTGGTCACCGGCGATAAAAACTGCGTCAGCAGGTATCCGGCGGAAGCAATGATCTCCACGCCGTCGAACCCGGCTTCCACGGCCCGGACCGCCGCGTCGGCAAACGCGTGTTTGACCTGCTCAATATCGTCAGTCGTCATCTCCCGGGGAGTGGTTTTGGAATAGTTGCAATAGACGGCCGACGGCGCAATGGGCTGCTGGTTGTTGATCAGAAACGGATAGGCGTATGCTCCGGCATGAAAAAGCTGGATAAAGGCACGGGCGCCTTCATCTTTGATGATGCGGGTCAGCTTCTGAAAAGACGGGATCACCTCATCCATGGCAATGGTCAGCGCCGCCAGGCCCACGCCCACATCGTCGATGCCTACCGGCCCCACGGTGATGATGCCGGCCCCGCCTTTGGCCCGTTCTTTAAAAAAGGCGAAATACCGGTCGTTTAACTTGCTGTCATAGGAATACAGAAGCCCCAGGGACGGATAGGCGATGCGGTTTCGGATCTCCAGTCCGTTGATGGTGATGGGCGAAAACAGATAGCGGTACATATCCACTCCTTTCCGGATGCGGTGAGTTGTGATTCTATTTTTAAATATTAAAATCAGATTTTAATATTGAACAATATTCAGTAACCGAATTCAATATGAATTAAATCCGGACAGACTGTCAAGGCCAAATCCGGGAGTGTCCATTTTCGTGTCATTTCCGTGTTGACAACCTGATCGAAGGATTATACTATTTTAGTAAATTTGTAAGCGTTCAAAATTGGATTTGTCTGCAATTGGCATAATATTAATTAAAAATAATATATAATTTAATGGTTTGTATGATTTTTAAAGATATCGGAAAGGGCAATTGCCATGATTCGAAAAATTACCCGCAATAAACAAGTGACGCTTCCCAAAGTTTTCCTGGATCGACTGCAATTAAGCGAAGGGGATTATGTCGACATCGATTGTGAAAACGATACCATCCGGTTGCGTCAGGCCCGAATGGAAACGTTCGATGAAAATGACTACGCGAAGCTGGCGGCAAAACTCGATGAGCTCAAAAAAGAATCCTGCACATCCTGCGACACCTCCGAAGACGTACGCTGCCATTTGAAAAAATTGATGAAACAGAATGCAGATCAAGTTTAAATCGAGCTTTGACCGGCATTTTAAAAAGTTGTCCGTCGCCAGGCAGCAGCGGGTGTTTGAAGCCATTGATGCGCTTTTGTCGTATCTGGACGGCGCCGGGGATCTTCGCCATGGTCTCGGACTCAAAAATTGGCATAAGGACTACTGGGAGATTCGTTCCGGGCTCAAGGATCGAATTATTTTTGAGCTGACCGTCCGCATTACTTTTTTCATGGTGGGCAATCACGATGAAATCCGTAATTTCATGAAGCGGCGGTAAAGCCATATCGGTTTGTCGGTTTTGGGAGATCGGCGGGAATTCATGACCATATCTGTTAACCAGAATCCGGAACCCCTTTATCCTGAAGATATTTTAACTGTCAGCCGGAAGGATAAACGCTGGCGGGTGGCCCATACCAAAAGCCGGCGGGAAAAAGCGCTGGCCCATTATCTGGCCGGGGCGGGGGTGGGTTATTTTCTGCCCATGGTTTGCCGGAAGCAGAAAAGCAAAAACCGGGAACGCATCAGCTATATCCCGATTTTCAGCGGGTACGTGTTTTTCCTGGCCGATGATTTTGAGCGGCTGTCGGCGCTGCGCTCCAATCATGCGGCCCGGATCATTGACGTGGGGGATGAAGTCAAACTCATTGAAGAGTTAACGCAGATCGCCCTGGTGATGTCCAAAGGCGCGCAGGTCTATCCTTATGATTTCATCGCTGAAGGGAGATGGGTCCGGGTCAAAAGCGGCCCGTTGAAGGATGTGGTGGGTCGGGTGGTTCGGAAGGACCGGAATTACCGGCTGGTGCTTTCAGTGGAAATTATCATGCAGTCTATTGCGGTTACCATTGATGCTGATCAGGTGGAGCCGGTCAACTGACCCTCGACAGCAGCCAATCACGTAACTTATCGGTATCTTGTGAT
Organism: Desulfobacteraceae bacterium; assembly: GCA_003597945.1. Taxonomy (GTDB): domain Bacteria; phylum Desulfobacterota; class Desulfobacteria; order Desulfobacterales; family Desulfosalsimonadaceae; genus SURF-33. The sequence continues at coordinate 10,648 of QZJS01000023.1, forward strand.
TTTTTTGAAATTCGGTTCGCGGCGGCCTGTGTCTTGCGCCCCCCAAACATCGTTTGGCCTAAAAATCTGCCGTGCCGCCGCCACAGATCCATCAGGCGCGCCGGATAAAACAGAAGAATTCGCCATGAATGCGAGGGGGCGCCATATTTAAACGCCATAATTTCGGGTGAGACGAAAACGCGTGTCGCCAGGTATTTCATTCTGGCTTTCAAACCCCTGGCAGTTCGAAAGCGCGCCATGCCAATGGATAAATCGGGCGGGGCGAGATGCGGTGCATTGAAAAACCGGCCGGCGACACTGGATACGACCTCTTCTTCCATGTCTTCCGTTCGTAACGCCTCAATCCAGTCGGCCGCCAGCGGTGCTCCGAGCCTTTCCCGAGCCAGTCTCAGCATCACATATGCCGCGCGGGAGGCCCCCCAAATTTCAGCCCGTGCGACCAGTCCCGGCCAATCCAGTTCCGTCCCATATTTCTGTCCCACCGCGACCATATCGCACAGCATCCGCACATGCAGCGCGTTGAGGTGACCGGCGGCGTGAAGGCAGAGATGCAGCAGTAGATCTTCGGGACACAGCGCCAGAGCGGGGACGGAATTAATGGCGATGTGCCGCAGGCGCGATTCTGTTTCCTCCCATTCGATTTTACAGGAATCGCCGGTCACCAGAGCCCAGTGAATTTCTACCCGCAGTCCGCTCTCGGCCAGTTGATAGCCAAAATGTTTATTGTCGGAACCGATGACGCGCTGGCGGTCCTCCGGATCGGCTCCCCGCGACAACAGCAGTTGTTCAACACGCATTAAATCGGCTCGTCTTACCAGCAGATCAATATCGCACATGTTACGCAGGCCCATATCGTCATAAACTTCTCCGGCCAGGTGAGCGCCTTTGAGCAGAACAACCGGAATGCGTTCCCTGTTAAATTCGTTCAGAAGACTGGAAAGCTCCTGGAACAGATGCAGGTTGCGGGCGACAGCGATCAGGTATTTTCGTCGCATCGCCGTCATCAAATCTAAGGAAATTGAAAGGTTGCGGGCATGCGGTTTGACGGCAAAATAGAGCAGGGGCGCCACCTCGTGGCGATCCGCCTCCGTTAATATAAACGGCCAGTCGGACGGGGAAATCTCATGAAGGCGGGCGGCCTTGTCTTTGGCGGGTTCATGCCGTAGACAGGACAATAAATGCAAGGTACTGGGGGGTGTGTCCGGTGTTTCAGTATTCATCTTAATAAATCAGCTGCTTCTCGCGCGGTTTACCAGAATATTGTAAATCGTACGGAAAAAATAGACAAGTTGGGTTCTCATCGGCTGGCTTAGGTAGGCTTCGATATACCGGCGTTCGGAGTCCATGATTTCTTCTATGGTTTTGGGCATGTCTGCGTAATAAGGAGGTAACAGCCCCGGTTTGACTTGTTTGCGCAATTCCCGCATCTCCGGGCTGTAAAGATCAAGATACTGGGCGCTTAACGGCCGGACCCCTACAAACTGCAAGTCGCCCCGCAGCCAGTTAAAAAGCATGGGCAGCTCGTCGATAAAGTATTTGCGCATAAACATTCCCCAGGCCGTGATCCGGAAATCATCCTTGAATTTGCCCCCGTTTTCCAGGCGGTTTTTGTCATATACGTACTCTTGCAGATATTCCGAGTACGGATGCATGGTGCGGAATTTATAAACCTTGATGGGATGGTTGTGCATTCCGAATCGGTGAAGGGTCACCAGAGGCCCGTAGGTTGGGTCGGGATCTTCGGAAGGTGTCCGGGTTTTTTGGGCGATGAAATACAAACGATCCGATATTTCCTTTTCGGCAATGGGCTCAAACCCGCAGAAAAAAAGACGTCCCAGGATCTCGGCTTTGGAAAGAAGACGGTTTCTTCCTTTGGTTATGGCAAAGTAAAATTTCTGTAGAAGAGGGAGTTTGGGGCAGATTCTGTTCCAGAGAAAATCCAGCGCGTAAAGCAGGTGCCCCGCCTGTTCCGGCGGGAACTGCCGGAAAAAATAGGACCGGTGCGTAGCTAAGGTATGGGCCTTTCCCACCAGGTATCCATTGGTCTTCAACTTGTGATGAGCCATCAGGAAATATTGGTTTAAAAATCTCATATCATTGATTTTATTTATATTGATAATCAGCTTGTATTTCTCATCCTCCAATACATTGACGCTGAACAGATTGTCCGCATGCATCAGGGTGCTATGGGATGAATCAATGATGCCAAGGTCCACGGTTTCCCGGATAAATCCATACAGTTCCGGCTCGAGAAAGTGCAGGGCATGACGGATTTTCTGATCCACGGGGTCCGCGGAGGGGGTTTCCGCGTCCGTGTGATGGGAACCCTTTTCTGCATCAGGGGATGTCAATAGTTGCTGCCGGCGGTTGGGGGATTGGGCCGTATTTAAGTATACCGAATCCCGCTGCCCCAGAACAAATGCCTTATAGCGATGGTAGAGATAAAACAGGCCCATCTCCGCCACTCCGAAAATCAGCAGCGCGCCGAAGATCTGCGCCCGGGAAAGGTAGTAATAGTGCATGCCAAAAATAATAAATCCCAACCCTACGGCCATGACCAGGGTGGATTTGATGCTCATGGATAGAGCGCCGTAAACTTTATGGAAATGGTCTTTATGGAATTTTCGAAGCACAAGGGATGTCAACATCCATATTCCGAAAAACATGATCATGATATCGACATTGGCATCGGATAACTCAAATTCGCCGCGCTTGATATAGGTGGCCAGAATCATGGAAACCAGCAGCAAAAAAGCATCAGCGATTCCAAGGGAAAGAGACGGTCGGATGGGGTTTCGCGGCAATCCGGCCGTGGGTTTTTCGGCGATGCTCAAATTTTTTTTATAAAATGCGATGTAAATCAAAAATGATGCCAGCTCCAGTCCGGCAAACAGGAAAATAGTCCCATACACCAGCAGCCGCGACATCTGAAGCAGGCCGAGCATGACAATAAACAAAGAAACCAGCCCCGCCATCATGACAGCGGTCAGGGCAACGGCATTTATCCCCCGGGTCATGGATATTCGGGACAAGGCGGAAAATTTTTTCTGGATCAACGAAAGAGCCAGCCATGACAGCAGCACCAGGTAGATATAAGGGATGTGCCGCTCTTCGATGGCCAACGTGCCGTATTTCAACAGATGGCAGGCCAGGAAGGAAACAGCCAGCAGCAGGAGGTCAAAAAAAGCGACGGCGATGGGGTGTTTGCGCATAGGCGGATGTGTAAATTTGTTTATTCGGGACTAAGGTATTTCGGGCGAACCGAATGGTTTTGATTATTATCGGAAACGATATTGAGAGCAGGGATTGTTTTTCAGAATACTCACACTTTCGGGATAGTGCTCAATCAGCCAGGTGAAAAAACCGGTGACATTGATTTTTTCGGCCAGCATTTTTCGTCGTCGTTTTTGAAATTCTTCGTGCAGATCAGGCATGGCAATGAGGTTTTCAAGCGTTTTCATTAATTTTTCGGAGTTTCCGGGCTTGATGCCGAAGGTCAGTTGATATTTGTGTTCCAGCTCTTCCAGAACGCCGATCCGGCCCGCAAAGTCACTGTAACGGATGGAAGGAATCCCCAGCATGGCCGCTTCCATGGTCATGCTCTGGCTGTCCGATATCAGGATGGCGGCCCGGCAAAGGATGCCATGGAGGTCGGCGGGGTCGATATTCAGCATGTAGTCATCAAAATAAGACCCCAACGGTTTTTCCGATGAAATCAGAACCGTAAAATCATCGGCCAGCCGCGTAATTATCTGTTTCAGCAACCCCTCATCGAAACCGTTAATGCCAAGATCATGAAAAGCATCAAGATTCGACAGCCGAATAAGGACGGTTTTTTTTCTTTCGGTTGACGGGCACTCAAAATACGATGGATGCAGATAGGCGAGCTTCATGTAGCCCGCATAGGGAATTTTTTTGGAATGCCACCGGCCGCAGTCACAGGACTCCGGCGCCACGATGTGCGTGGAAAAGGGGAAGGTTATTTTAGCCAGGTCATAAATAACATGGGCATCATCTTCCAAAACAGTCAAGGATGGAATCCTCAATAACATTCCAACATGCGCCACCGAAGGGTCTGATCCCATCATCAGGTTCGGCCTGAATCGCAGGGCTTCACGAAAAACTTTGATCTCACGCTTGATAAGTCCCCAAATGATGCCAAATCTGTCAGACGTTCTGCCCTCCGGCAATATATTTTGATATTTCACGTTATCTGCGATCAGCAGGGATTCAAGTATGTCTTTTGTTTTAATTAAATAGCGGATCTCATGCCGTTTTTTCAGCTCCCTGACAATATGTTTAAAAAAATGGTATTGTGCGGGATGCCCCAGATAAATAAGTATTTTCATACACGTGTGTTTCTGATTAGCCGTGATCCCAGTGCGGATATAATTTTGCCGGCACTATCCCCATTCCCATAAAGCCTCCGGGTCCGGATAGTCTTATGAAGCATCTGTTGAAATGCCGCCATAATGCGGTCTGACTCCGCTCCGGCCAATATGTTGGCCCCCGTTTCCACCAGCTCACCCCACTCGGTTTCATCTCTTGCCGTCACACAGGGCGTCCCATGAAAATAGGCCTCCTTTTGCACACCGCCGGAATCGGTGATAATAACACGGGCGTTTTTCTCCAGCATGACCATGTCCAGATAGCCTATAGGGTCGATGAACGAGACGGCCGGAAAATCCGTCATTACTATTTTCTTTTTTGTTCGGGGATGCAGGGGCAGGACTACCGGTATTTCGCCGGCGATCCGGTTTAAGGCGGTCATGATGTGTTGCAGCCGGATGGGATCATCCGCGTTTTCAGCCCGGTGGATGGTGGCCAGCACAAAATCTTTGGGTTTTAGCGCCAAGGCTTGCATGATTCGGCTTTTTTCTTCCGCACGATCCCCATAATAAAGGGCCGCATCATACATCACATCCCCCACATCGACCATCATTTGCCGGGTTTGATGGCTCAACCGGTGGGGGAACCCTTCCTTTTCGAGATTCTCGACAGCGGTCCGGGTCGGGCAGAACAGCAGGGTGCTCAATTGATCGGCCACAATCCGGTTGATTTCCTCGGGCATCTTCCGGTTGTACGACCGCAGCCCGGCTTCCACATGAGCCACCGGGATATGCAGCTTGGCCGCGGCAAGGGCGCCGGCCAGGGTGGAATCGGTGTCGCCATAGACTATCGCCCAGTCCGGTCTCTTCTTGACGAGCACCGCTTCAATGGCTTCGATCATCCGGCCGGTGTTTTTGCCGTGACTGCCCCCGCCGATCCCAAGGTGGTATTCCGGCTCGGGGATATCCAGATCCCGGAAAAACACCTGGGACATGTTATCGTCAAAGTGCTGCCCGGTATGGATGATGGTTTCAGTGATGGGGGCCGACGCGTTGGCTCCGGCGCCTCGGGCAATGGCCAAAGATATCATGGCCGCTTTGATAAACTGCGGTCTTGCGCCGACAATGGAAGCTATTTTCATGGGTAAATACCAGCGGAGCTTTTTCAATTTTTCCCCTGCTTGAAGTAATCATCGGCCATCACCGACATGGGTACAAAAGAGTACATCCGTTTGATGACGGGCCGGGCAATGGGCATCAGTTTTTGGATCAGTTTGCGATCGGAAGGGTATTCCGCGGCGCTCCTGTTTGGAGCAGACCAGATTTCATGGAACTCTTCATCTGAAATATCGAGCTTTTTCAAAACATAATCTTTTAATGCTTCCAGCTCGTTTTCCGGGGCAAACGGCTTGGCAACAGCCTTTAATGCCTCATCTCTGCTTATAACCCCGCTCAACACCTGGGCGGACAAGTTGATTCGGCGTTTGTCGATGCCGAATTTTTTCGGTAGCCAATAGGCCATGGCAAACTTGGTGAACAGGTTTTCATGGTGGTGCCCCCCATAATCCCGCCAGTCAAAATCCCGGGACAAAATTTCTCTGGCCTCCTGCTTGCTGTATTCCAGATAATAATAGGGCCGGATATCCTTTATTTTTTTGAAAAAACCGGCATAAACCAGGTTTACGGGAGTGACATGTGGAAATGTTTTTAAGGCAATCCCCCTGCCGAATTGTTTATGGATATATCGCAAATTAGGCCCCTGGGTCCACTCGGCGGGTTGTTTGCCTTCGGATCGGAAATCATTGCCTCGAATGATAAATTTGATTTTTTCATTCAGGGCGACCTTGTACATGACGGCTTTGATCGCCGCATCCGTGGGGCCGTCAATCCAGGGGATGCCCGAGCGCATATGCGCGTAGAGCACATCTTTGACTTCTTCATAATCAATCACATAGGTTTCAAGGTCCACATCAAGGGCCTTGGTGACCTTGTAGATGTTTTGAACCGCAATATCCGAGCTGAACCCGTTATCCAGGTTGACTGCCAGAGACCGTAGCCCGTATTCCCTCATGAGCACCAGAAGATAGGAGCTGTCCACCCCGCCGCTCACTCCGACCACGCAGTCATAAGCCCTGCTCTGGCCTTTCCGCTTCATTCGGTCGACCAGCTCCAGCCAGTTTTTCATGCCCTTTTTACCCCTGGGGTAGGCGTTCATCATGTATTCCTGGAACCGGCAGTAATTGGATACTCCTTCCTCATCAAAGGCAATGCCGGGGACGGAAGTGTCCCAGATCCCCTTACTGCAAATCTGATATTTCGATTCTACGCTGAGCATGGTTTTATGTCCTGATGACCGAATAGCGCCATCAACTCGGCTTTTGACGGATAATTAATCAAGACTGCCTTTCTCGGGCCGTGATATACAAACAGGCTTCCGGCGGCCAGGGCATGGGCCCGGCCTTGGTCATAGCACTCCCGCAGATGCTCCAGGCGTCCCGCCCCGCCGCAGGCGATCACGGGAATGGAAACCGCATCCGACACCCTTCGGACCAAATCAAGATCATATCCGGTCATCATTCCGTCTTTGTCCATGGAGTTGATTAGGATCTCCCCGGCGCCTAAATCCGCGGCCCGCCTGGCCCAGTCCACCGGATTCAGCCGAATTTTTTCACGCCCGTCCTTGATGCGCACCGCTTGCTTATTAAACAGATTCTGCTTGACATCAATACTGACGATGATGCTCTGAGAGCCGAAATGTTTGGCTGCGTCTTCTATGAGCCCTGGATTTTCGGCCGCGCTGGTGTTGATCACCACTTTTTCGGCCCCGGCCTTAAGAATTGCCTCCATTTGATCCAGGGTTCGGATTCCGCCTCCGGCGGCAAATGGCATGAAAGCTTCGTCGCCAATGGTCCTTACAAGCTCGGAAGATATGGTTCGTTTTTCCTGGCTTGCTCTTATATCCAGAAATATGAGCTCGTGTGCCTTCAGATCGTTGAATATCCGGACCGCATTGATGGGATCGCCGATATAACGAGGAGTTTTAAACCGTAGGGTTTTAACCAGGCCTTTGTCTTTAAGAAGCAGGACGGGGATGATCCGTGGCAAAAACATCATCGATAGGCAAAGTTTTTTAAAATCTGAAGGCCGGCATCATGACTTTTTTCCGGGTGAAACTGGCATCCGTAAATATTTTCATGCTGGAACGCCGAAGCAAAGGTTGTCCCGTAGCAGGTCCGGGAAATAATCGTATCTTCCTGGTCGCATGCGACATAATAGGAATGTACAAAGTAAAAAAGCGCGTCCGGCGCGAGATTATTCAGCAAGGGGCTGTTTTTAAGAATTGAAATTCCGTTCCATCCCATGTGCGGGATCCGCGGTCCTTTATCCGTGAAAACAAACTTTTTGGTGCGGGCATTGATCCAGCCCAGTCCCGCGGCATCGCCTTCCTCGCTGAATCCGGTCATCAACTGCATGCCCAGACAGATGCCCAGGATAGGCGTTTTCTTGACAAGCACGGCCTGGTTAAGGGCATCAAACAAGCCTCTGGACTTCAGTATCTGAATTGCCCTGGCAAAATGCCCCACGCCGGGCAGAACCAGCTTGGCAGAATGAAGAACCTCATCAGGGCTTGCAATAATCCGCGAAGTCGTTCCGATTCGTTGGAATGCTTTTTGTACTGAGCGCAGATTGCCCATGCCGTAATCGATAATATCCATCACGGCCGTTTTTCAACATCTCGATAAATCTGAACAATCTTTTCGGCGATCACGGCGTTATCCAAATGACGAATCTTTGCCCGGCCGTTGGTTCTGCTTCCGAACGCGAGGGCTTTTCGAATGCCTTCGGCCACATCCAGCGGATCAAAAGAGGTGATATAGCACCCCGGCGTATCTTGTATGACTTCCCTGACATCTCCCACATCGGTGGTGACAATGGGGCAGTTGCAGGCCATGGCTTCCTTGATAAACTGGGGAGAGCCCTCGGAAAAAGAGGTCATGAGGGCTGCGTCAACGGCACAAAGCAGCAGGGCAACTTCTTCGCGTCTAAATCCTTTCAATTCCAGCAGGGTGATGTTGGGCTTATTTAATCTTGCCAGAGCATCCCTGGCCAATGGATAGTTTTTAACCTTTACGTCGGAAGACGACGAAAACAGGATATAGGTTTTTGCCGGATCAAGATTCAGAGAAGCTCTGGCTTGGGTTTGGGACAATGGCCTGAAAAGGTTAAAATCCACCCCGCAGGGGATGATGCTGCTGTTGCGGGCCGATGCATATATGGCGTTTTTGCGGAGCCTTTCGCTTACATAAATGGTGCGGCGGCTAAAGAGTTCGACAGCGAGCGATAAAAACCTGTTTTGGTGAAAGTTGATGTCGGATCCATGAAAAGTGACAATTACCGGTATGCGTCTTTGAAAGTTAGCCAAAAAAGCGGAAAGAGAAAAATGGGCGTGCAGGCAATCAAAAGGAATTTGCCGTATTTTCTGCCGGAGCGTTAAGCCGGATTTCAAATACCCGGCTGTTCCTTTTCCTTTAATAAAAAAAAAATCGAAATTGATCTGTGGTGCGATGCGTTTGACGGCATTCACCTGATCATGGATAAATGCCTGGTGAATACTGAATTCAAACTCAGGGGCGTTGCCGCTGCAAACGACCAAAACATTCATGCTTCAGATAAATAACCACTTGAATTAGTAATAATTATAAATAGCTGTTCAGATAGCTAAGAGCTGTTTCTGAAATGCTGAAATTTTCCCGGCAATAGTTCCATGCGGCATCAGTAATAGAATCACTTTGATTGTTCCGAATCAGTTCGACAGCGTGTTGAATCGTGTTGGCCAAATCACGGTAATTGCCATTTATAAACATCAGCCCGTATTGGCCCTTGTCGAGAATTTCAGCGGAACCCGTATTGCTTGACGTAATCGAAAGAATCCTTGCGGCCAAGGCTTCAGCCAGCGTCAGGCCGAATCCTTCATATCGACTGGGTTGAACATAAAGATCATATCGGCACAAGTTGTCATAAACCCATGCCCTTGGCTTATTTCCGATAAATGACACATGGTTTTCAAGGGCCAGCGATTGCATCATGCTACAAAGATATTCATACGAATCGCCTGACCCAACCAGTGTAAGATGGATATTTTTAAGGCCGCGTTCCGCGATGAGATCATGCATGGCCAACAACAGCAGATCCTGTCCTTTTTTGTGATGGTCCAGCCGGCTGACCTGAATCAGTTTGACAGGGCCGTCCGTTAATGCGCGTCTTTCAGCTCTTTTTATGGCATCGACATTTATTCCATTATAAATCGTCTTGCATGTTAAATTGCTTCTGGATTCCACATCGATTTTAACCGAATCCGAGATGGCAAACAGTTTATCAAACTCCCGCAGAGGATTGATGGGATAGCCATTGTCGTGGATGGTTAAAACCGGTCGGGGTGCATGCATTTTTTTTAACATTGGACCTAAATGCGCATCATGAACATGCACCACGTTTGGTTTGAAGCGTCGGTGTAATATGTCAAACAGCTTAATAAACGCCAAGGGGTTTTTGCTTCGTCGTCCGCGGTTCAGCAGATAGGTCGGCACCGAATGGGGGATACGGTTTAAAATGCTTGCTTCAATATTGCTGTTTATCACTGCAATTGCCGTGGCGTGTCCCAGTTTTTGCTGCTCAACGGCGATATCTACCATCAAATTTTCCTTGCCGGCGTTTTCCAGGCTGAAGGTCAGATGCAGTATGCGCAATGAGTCAAACTCCCCTAAATCCACCCTCGGCCCGCCAGCTTAAACCAGTTCCAGGCAAACACTATCGCGCCAAGGAATAGGAGATACAATTGAAAATACCCCATCGTCTTTTTGTCGGCCAAAGAAATGCCATACCCCCCGAATAGGATCACAAGGGGTGCCAGCACCAAATGAAATCGGTCCTGTAAGGCATATCCGCTGTTTGAAAGGATAAACAACCATGAAAAAAATACCGCAATGAGAAACACATGTTGTCGCCACAATTTAGCAGTAAATAAATACCACAATGAGAGGATAACAAAAAAACCGAACGCATTCCGAAAGAACATGGAACCGGCCAACATCATTATGTTTTCCTGTTTAGTATCCACCAGTGTCGGGATTGGCCCGATAAACCCCAATGGCGCAAATATTGCCCTCTTGGCCTGGGTGGCAAAAATATTTCCACGGCTTGCATATAGCTGCATATGCTGTTCAAGGTTTGTCGTTTTTTCTGTAAAAAAGAACATGGTTTCACTTTGAGCCTCGGATGCCAGGTCCACAGCGAAAAGTAAGCCGATTGAACCAACCAGCAACACCGCAACAACCAACCTCCTGGAAAAAAGAACCACCCGTGATGAGGTTAGTGCCAATGCGGCCATAAAACTCAAAAAAAGTGCCACCGCCATTGCGTTGCGGAACAAAAACATAACGGCTAAAGTTGCCACCAGCAACATCGGATATCGGATGGAAAGTCGTCTCTCCCTCAATAACCGATCAGCGTTATTCATGAAAAATACCACCAGAAAAAGAATTACCGCCTCTTTCAGGTGGAGCCCGCAATAATAGATCAACGGCGGGGCCGGAACGGCAATGGCAGCACATAACCGGGCGACACGAAGCCCAAAGGCGCGCCGGGCCAGGTCATAAATCATTACGCACACCCAGGCCCCGAGAACGGCGACAATAGCCCGGAACGCGAGAACCGAGTCAAAAAAAACCGCGTACACCGCCCCCATGAGAATCATGATTCCACGGGATGAGAACTTTTCGAAATAGATAAGAGGCGTGATATCAAAAATACCGGCCCTGAAATATTCCGCTATCCGCAACCCCTGATAGTGATATCCCATGGCGTCGGCAGACTCGAATTCAAAGGGCTGTCCGGTCATATAGGTATAAAACAGGTAACTGAACAACACATAACCCACCCGGATCCAAAGGGCTGTCCAGAAAATCTTTAGCCGGATCACCTTTTCGGAAAGGTTCATCCACCGGAGCCACAATCGATAAAAACAGAAAAAAAACAGATAAACGACAAGCAGATCAAACACAATCCAGACTGTCGGCAAAACCTGTCGGAAAAAAACAGTGGATATGCCCAACAACAAAACCACAAACAGAAATGTGGATTGACGGAAAATAACTCCGGGGATGTTTTGTACTCTTGGGGCCATTTAATTTTTTGTGTCCGCCATTTGTCTCAAAAGCAATTGTTTTGCCCCAGACAGCTTCTTTTTTATATGCCAATACATCCGAACCAATGTTTTGGGATATGCATACTGCCGTCTAATGGAGGGAGGAATATGATTTAAATCAATATTTCGTAGAACTTTTCGAGTTTCTTCAGGGTTGATCCCGTGCAGATGATATTTCAGCAACGCATCTGCCTTCAGCCTGTCCAGTAGGATTTTCAGATCCGGATTTTTCCTTTCATCCTCCTTGAATTGCTCAAGGTGATAAACAAAATGCGTTTCAGGGGTGTGGAATCTTTTCGGACTGACACCCCTGTCCGACACATCCACATCCTGGTTATAGAACACCAGAACTTTATTAAGAAATGTCACCGGATACTTAAGCGCCAGCCTCACCCAGAGTTCAAAATCCTCTCCCAGTTTAATTTCTGGTTTAAAGCCTTTATAATCAAGAAACAGCCGTCGGGGCATAATGGCGGATGATGGGAATAGCGGCATCCACATGGTTTTGGCATAAACCGCAAAATAATTGATATATCCTGATGAAAACCCATCCGGGACGCCGATGACGGCATCCTTTTTTTTGCCGTGCTTGACCTGGGCGTATTTTGCCGCATAGATGCCGGCTTCGGGATGTCTTTCAATAAGTTGCTTCATTTCTGATAGATAGGATGGATGCCACCAGTCATCCGCATCTAGAAAGGCGATATAATCGTTTGTGGCCAGACGGGCTCCATTGTTTCGCGCCGTGGATACGCCGGTGTTTGATTGATCATGAATGTTTATGGGTTTGTCTGACAGTTGAATTATTTGTCGGACAATTTTTAAAGAATCGTCGGTAGATCCGTCATTTACCACGATTAATTCAAAATCTTGGCAGGTCTGATTCAAAACCGAATGAATGGCTTTTGGTATGTGGAAGGCCTTGTTGTATAAGGGGATGATGACAGAAAAATCAATCTTGTTGTTTTTTCCAGCCAAAATGCTGCAACCGCCATTTTTCAATTTTAAAAAGGCACCGCTCGGCAAACCAGAACAAGCCATATAGCCATTTGCTATTTTTCATTCGCTGTATTTGCATCATATGGGAATAAAACCTGTCATAGTCGGCAAGTATGGGACCTGGGATGAGCTCCTCAAGCACCTTTCTGCGTTCTCGCATCTCCTGATTATTGTTTACGTTGCTGATTCCGGTCATTTCAAAACAGGTCACATCCTTATCAAAATAGGTCACCTGTTCGTTGTTTAACCCAACTGCCTGAAGATACCACTTCCAATCCGAGACGATTCGCAGATTTTCGTCATAAAAACCATAACGGGTGAACAGGTCCCGCCGGATATAGGCTGGCGAATGATTCAGAGTTCCCCGGTAAAAAGTGAGAAATGTCGGTTGAGCAAATCCCAGGCCGCAGTCCCTGAGCACCTTGCCACCCGGCATCATTTTGAGCATATTGCCAATTAGAATTCCCTTTTCCGGCAAGTTCTCCAGCATCTGAATCGTCACATGCGGGGACGCCAGCCAATCCCCGGAATTAAGAAATTGGCAGTAATCTCCTTTCGCCATTCTGATGCCCTTGTTCATGGCATTGTAAATGCCCGTGTCTGGCTCACTGATCCAATAAGTTATAGGGGGCTTTAACTGTTTATCGGTCTTCGGTGTATAGATCCCGTGGGGGATACTGGTGAACGATTTAATTATCTCAAGACTGTGGTCGGTTGATCCACCATCAATAACAATGTACTCGAAATTTTTGCTTGTTTGGGCCATAACGCTTTCCATGGTCTTTTTAAGCCCGGAAGCGTTGTTATAGTTGATCGTGATAATGGACAGAATCATTTTTTCTCAAGATAATTTATGAATTCTTTAATATCGAAAAAAAACCTATTGATTACTTTTAGTTCATCCAAATCGAAGTTCCACCATTCTTTTTCCAATAGGATTTCAATGATATTTATTTCAAACCTGTATTTCTTCACCTTGGCTGGGACACCGAATGCTATTGCATAAGGAGGGATATCCCCGGTCACAACTCCTCCTGCTCCAATAATAGCGCCATGGCCGATTTTAGCGCCGTCAAGAACCGTGACGTTGGCGCCGATAAAAACATCATGTCCAATTATTATTGGCACACTCTCTTCAAGTTTATTTTCACTGCAAAGTGTAAAACCATTTTGCTTTGAAGTAGAATAAAACATTGGTGAAGTACTGATTCCATTTGTCGGGTGTATGCCTAATCCGCAGCAAAAATTCGGACCGATTGAACAAAATTTACCAATTTTGGTATTTGTTATGTTGCTGTTTCTTGCAATGTAGGAATAATTCCCGAGGTCGACATTGCACAAATAGTAGGGTGGTACCACCTTTGTTTTTTCGTCGAGGCTGCAGTCTGATATTTCTGATCTTAGTAAAGAATAGCCGATTGTTTTATTTTTTAATATTATGGGTTTATTTAAAAATAACCCAAACAATTTTTGTAAATAATATTTAATTTTTATTATCATCCTTATCCCCTTTCAGGGGTAACCCAATTGCCTGGCCCTCTGGGCCAGGATTTACTTTTTAAGCCATGGGCCTTGATGGCTCAACAATCGTTTGATACGTTTATTGATCCTGTAGGGCAGCCGCTTCAAACCTTCCCATCCGTAATTACCCGGCTCAAAATACAGCCTGTGATATAAAAAATCCGCCTGTTTGTTTATCGTTATGGACTCAGGGTGCTTAATGGGCAATATTGGTTCAGTTTTGATGTTTGCTGCGACATGATGGCTTGATAGGGTATGAGTACCTTCAGAATCAAAGCCTATGTTGGTCGAGAGGTTAACATTCGGGCAGATCCCCTTATCATTATGGAGCCAGATGGACATTAAAAATTGCATATCCCAGCTTGAACCGCCCAAAGCATCTTTTTTTATTTCCAGAAGACGTTCGCACCAATATTCCCTTTCACGCAATCCGGTCCTGTATTTTTTCAAAGCTTTTATCAATTCTTTTTCAGTTATATCTTTCATGGTGTAATTGAAATCCGACCATGCGCGACGCCATGTGGCCCATGCGCATAGATTTCTGTTCATTTTTGAAAAATAATATGACCCTTTTCCATATTTATTCCCTTCTATTTTCATGCTCCCAATTGCCCTGACAGACAGATCATCTCGATACCTATACAACAATTTTTCAGCATACTTGAAAAAATCTTGATGAGGGACAGCATCATCCTCAAAAATCAAACCCATTTCAACCGATTCGAAAAACCAGGAAATGGCGGCTGCAGGCCCTGGGCCGCAGCCCAGATTTTTTTCTGAATAAAAAGTATTCAGATCACAATCCCAATCAATTAATTCAGCAATGACCTTGCGCACTGCTGAACCTTTTTCAATATCAAGATCGTATCCATCACGAGGACCATCCTGAAAAACATACAAACATGATGGTTTCTGCATTCGGATCTCCTGCAGAACCAGCCGGGTATGTCGGGGTCGATTAAAACAAATGAGAAGAACAGGGGTATGAAAATCCATAAAGGATTACTTACTTTTGACAGGTATTAGGGGTATAAAAAAAATTATTGCTGAATTTGATTCGAAAAAACTTCCAGAGAACGAATAAAATTGAGCCGGGAAAAAAGAGATTATTCTTGAAATGCCACTTTATCAGAGGTGAAAATTTAGATTTAACGATAAAATCTTCAAAATTGGGATCAATATTTTTCGAATAGTGTTTCGCTTGAGTGGCCACGCACCGGATCGTTTTAAGATAAAATTTGATTCCGTTTTTGAAAAACTTATTGTCAAACGGGACATAGGTCTTATCGGGTGCGATAACACACTGCCTGATGAATTTATTTTTCAAGCCTTCTTTCTTTATTTTATCAAGCACCCTTTTGCTGAAAAGGAAGGATGGATTCCGATATGCTGGAAAATGCAGTATATAAGCATTATAAGAAAAATCGGGTTCTGTGTACATCACACAGTTCCATTTATCCGATATCTTTTCAACGATGTGCTGCATGGCGATATTGGCCTTAGCAAATGAAGGCTGATCGATTGCGATTCCTTTTTGCAATCCTTCCTGCCAATAGCTGTGCCATAATTCATAAAAATTTCGGGTATTGGCATTGTCTTTCACAAAAATGACGCCACTGCTGAAATAAAATTGTTCTTTATCTATCACCCAGCCGATTTGTTTGGAAAGCAGCGATATTTTTTCATAAAGGGGGGCACAAAAATCACTTACCTCTAAATGTGAATCAGGGACAGCACCGATTTGACATTCAAGTAAATCAATTTGTTTCAAAGCAGATCGGATAATTGTATCACAGTCGATATACAAGTAATCCCCTTCTATCAAATGGCGAACTTTTGTCTTTATCCAGCGGGAACGCTTCACCATCGACATTTCACCTTTGAATGGAACAACTATTTTTTCATCTATGTACTGAAGAATTTCAGCTCGGTTGCCATCAATTACCTTATCTGTCTGATCATCAACAATTAAGACAATGTGCGCTTCAGGGTTATGGTGCCGGGCTGAAAACACGGACATTAACGCCTGCTCAAGGTAAAGGTTTTCATCTGAGCAGGTAAGTACGTATACCAGTTTAGTTTTCATTATGAATTTATAAATATGCAAGCCTGTTATTTCTTTAAATCAATCCAACTACCCAACTCATAATCCCATTTTTCTGGTGTGAAATCTTCAATACCCCCCCCTGGGTAAAATGTAATTTCTCCGAAATATATTTTATCGTCAATTTCATAAAAATCTACTCTAATAAACTGGTTGCCTACTTCTTTGGAAATTTTTTCAGCTAATAGTTTCATTTTTTCGAAATATTTTGGTTTTGGAATCCCGTCTTTAGATTTGTAGTATCTTTCAAAAGGAAGTTTTACCCAATCATTATCAAAAAAAGTAACTTTTAAACCTTCTTTTGATTTCCTGCCTGAACATACGAATGTGCATTTAACCCTTTGATTAAAAACCATGAATTTGTAGTCTTCAATCGGCTTAGCATCTGAATTATTTTTTATCAACTTTTCTGCAATTATTCGAGGAGTAATATTTTTATAAGCCCATTGCTTATTTTCATATCGGTAATAGTTTATTTTTAAAGCTTTTGTTAATTTTTCTTTGGCAGATTCAAAATCAAATGATTTTTTATCATTACATATTATAGTACTTGCTGCATCATGAGTGCATTTGAGAACAAACTGATTTGGTAACGTGTCAAAATTTATATCATCAAAGCGGGACCAAACGCCATAAGTTTCAACAATGAACTCATTCCCAATTATATTTGCAACGAATTCTTTTGCCTCATATTTATCTATCATTTTGTGGTACGCTGGATTCCTGTCATACAGTTTAAGCCATTGTATTTTTTCATTGAATGTTTGAGGATTTTTCAAATTTAGCTTTTTATTAAAAACTTGCTTATATTTTTTTTTCAGATATACCTCATCAGGCAATAAATAATAATTAATTAGATTTTCAGTTTTAGTCTTTAGAAATCGAGACCATCGTTTGGGATGAAAGTATTTCATTTTACCCACCAGTTATAATTAAATATCTTATTTATTATAAAACGTCGAAACTGATATTTTATGCTAATAGAAATAGCATTGTTTAAGCGTTTTGCCTCTTTCAGCAAACTGTAAATATATGATAACGTGTCTATATAGCTTTCATTCTCAATTTCAAGCCATCGTTTATCAAGTAAGCGATAATTTATTTTATAAGGTTTCACTTGGATTTGAGACTTATTGGTGTTTAGGCTATGCTTGACAAGAGTTTCAAATTGTTCAGTTGTAATCATGGCTTCTTTTAATTCATAGCCTTTACTTAATCGATACTTTTTATTTTTTATCAATTTTGTAGCTTCTTTAAAGAATTTGCTCCTATCTTGAAAAGATATTGATAATTGCCTATTATGACAGATAACAGCTTCTGTTTCATTGTCCGGAGTGTCGGGCATGTAATACTGCAAAATAGGCTTAGTGTTGACTGCTGACAATTGAGACATCAATGAACCTGAAGCAGGACATGTACCCATAAAAATGTCACAATGTTTAAAAACTTCGTTTATATCTGGTCGAAAACCGATATAAAAAAAACGATTCATAAGGTTGTTTTCTATAATAAATCTTTGTATTATGTCACTCGCATTAAGCTTTTTTTTTGTTGCAAATAAAAATAGTACTTCAGGGTGGTTATCCAGGATTCCCTTTACCAGCTTCCAATACGTTTTTTCCTTGTCAATCGTTTTGTAAAAATCCCCACCCGAAAAAATGATCACTTTTCCCGGGAGATGGCACTGTTCAGGAAACCCTTGAAATGGATTATTGTCTACTATTGGATAAAATGGAATCAAAAGCAGTTGTTTCTGGGATAACCCCCGGCGCTGCAAAGAAACAGAAACCCCGAATTGCCTGAATTCCAGGGAATAATCGATCCCCCTGCTGCCTAACCAGAACGTCTGGTCAGCCAAGTTTATCAGGTATCGGGTTATTTTTTGAGGCAACGCATATAATGCTGGAATACAGATAGAATTCGCCTTAATATGCAGCAATAGCTTGGATGGTTTGAAATCAACTATTGTCTGGTGGATATATTTTATTCTCGATTGTCGACTTTGCCCTTTTGAAGGAACTGTTTTTATGGAAAGCTTAGGGTAATCTTTAATTGTATCGATGATGTGGGCGAATTTGGTTTCGGCATCTATATCACGACTTGTAATATATAAAATCTCTTTATCTGCAGCGACCAATGCATTTAAATATTGAATTGCCAAGACAAAAGAGGTACAGAAGTCGTCAAAAAAAACAACCCTGTTTTCTATGGGGCTGAATTCCCGCGCACTATCTTTAAATAGGTTTTTAGAAATGCACTGCAAAAGCCTTTCTAATTCTTCATCACTATATATCCAGTTGAACTGCTGTGCTAAAACGGCCGCATGATCAATGAGTTCAAGGGATTTTTCCAAATTACCATTCTTGAATTCTTCAAACGCCGATTTTTTAATTACGGAATAACTTTTTTTTATGTCTGTCAACGTCAGCTTCATGGTCTAAATTTATTTATCTGTCCGATAATATATGTTGTTTCGTCCTCCGTTAATGCTGGACTGATAGGCAAGCTCAGTTCTTCATCGTGAATTTTTTCAGTGACCGGCAATTGCAAGTTGTTCCATTCTTTGTAACATTCCTGCTTGTGAGGGGGGATCGGATAATGGATCAGTGTTTGGATCCCTTTTTCAGCCAAAAAATCTTTCAAGCGCTCTCTTTGTGAACAACGCACGGGGAATATATGGAAGACATGTTCCTTCCAATTCATCACCTGGGGAAGGCTTATCAATGGATTTGTGATGCCCTGAATATAGGCTTTTGCCACTTTTTCACGCAGTTTGACATCTTCATCCAAATGCGCCAGTTTCACATTCAAAACAGCCGCCTGAATCTCATCCAGACGGCTGTTCCTGCCCCTATACTTGAATATGTATTTTTCCGTGGAACCATAATTGCTCAACGCACGCATCACGGAAGCCAATTTTTCATCGTCCGTGGTGATGATACCGCCATCACCGAGCGCACCGAGATTTTTGCCGGGATAAAAACTATGGGCCGCTGCATCACCCAGAGAGCCGGTTTTCCGGCCTCTATGTTTGCACCCATGTGCTTGGGCATTATCTTCCACCATCTTTAAATCATATTTTCTGCAAACGTTTTCAATCTTTTCCGTATAAGCGCATTGCCCATACAGATGGACCAATAAAACAGCCCTGGTCTTTGATGTAACGGCATCTTCAATCAGATTGCCGTCAATCTGATATGTATTGATATCAGGTTCCACCAGTATGGGAACCAATTCGTTTTCTGTGATTGCCAGGATCGATGCAATAAACGTGTTTGCCGGAACGATCACCTCGTCCCCTCTGTGCATAAGCCCCAGTTCAATATAAGCTCTGAAAATCCATATCAGTGCATCCAAACCGTTGGCACATCCCACAGCGTATTTTGTTCCGATGTAGTCGGCATAATTGGATTCGAAAATCTCATTCTCACAGCCCTGCAAATACCTGCCGGAACGAACGACCCTGTTGACAGCATCGTTGATTTCAGATGAATACTTTTCTGTTATTTTTTTTAAATTCAGAAAATCTATTAGTTGAGGCATTTCTTGTAATTCAGAAAAGTTTGATAATCATATATGTAATCTTCTTTATCATATAGCTCAGAAGCTAATACCAGACATACGGAGCCTGAAGAAAAATTCACGAGTTCCCGCCAGATGCCGGGCACAACCAGAAGGCCATGATAGGGCCGGTTCAATGAGACGATTTTCTTGCTCTGGCCATCATCGACAACAACATCGAAACTGCCGCTTGCAGCAATGATCAATTGATACAAGTCTTTGTGAGCATGCCCGCCACGGCATTCGCCGCCCGGTACATCATATATGTAATAAACTCTTCGGACATCAAATGGCACAGTGAGGCCATTTTCCACGACACTGATATTGCCCTTGCGATTGCTGTGATGTTTATTCAATTCAAGAACAAAGCAATCGAAAATATTGGTCTTTTTCATAGAATGAATTTTAAAAACTCTGAATATACTCTTATCGCATCATCAGGATCATATAACGTTGATGCCATGACCAGTGCCACGGAGTTGGTCGAAAAGTTGTTGATTTCACGCCATGTTCCTTTGGGGATATATATCCCGTGATAGGAGCGATTCAGGCAAAATTTTTCTTTTTCCCTGCCGTCATCAATGATGACATCAAAACTGCCGGACAAAGCAACGATAAACTCCTCGGTCTGCTTGTATGCAAGCCCCCCTCTGCTTTCACCGCCCGGTACGTCATATATCCAGTGGATACGCTTGTTCTTGAACGGAATGTGACTGCATTCTTCGATAAAAGAAAGATTGCCCCTGCTGTCCAGAAGTTTGGGCAAATTTGTGATAGTAGTTATTGGCATAATTTTTTTCCCCCCCAAAAAGATTTTGCCTTGTTTTTGAGAAGAAATATTAACAGTTCCGGTACATAAAAAAACAACTTGCATTTATAATGAATTGCGCTTGAAGCAGCAGATTGATTTATTAACCCCATGGTTCTTTTAGCTGAATTAATAAACCCCCTGAAACAATTCAGTCTCCAATAAAAACCATATTTTTTTAACAGGTAAAGCAAACCTTTTATTTCTTTGTCAAAATTTGATGAAATAGCATCTGGCGCCCCGGTATAATAATCAACAAGATATTTTTCTACTGTTGTATAAACAGATATTTTGCTGAGTCGGATATGCGTATCTTTTTCCTGATGGGATGGGCATTTTTCGTCCAGCAAGCCTATTTGCAATAATCTATTTTTTTTTATTATTGCGTTATTGAAATCGACATAACACTTCCCGGTAAGGAGTGTTTTATGAATCGAAGCTTGGCAATTAAATTCAGAACTTCCTACCCTGATCTTGGATTGATAATCAAAAATATTTATAAAACAGGTGCATATATCAGCTTTTTGCTCAATTATTTTATTGATAAGGCACTCCAAATATTCAACGTGCATATAATTATCTGAATCAAAAAAAACAATCCATTCGCCTTTGGAATTGAGAATTCCCGTATTTCTGGCACCTTGGGAACCCTTTTTCCGCATATTTCGGATGTATTGAACCCTGCTGTCTTGTTTTTCATACTTAAGGATTAAATTTTTAGTTTCGTCAGTGGAAAAGTCGTCGATAATTAAACACTCGAAATGCGGATATGTTTGGGAAAGTACACTATTTATGGTACGCTTTATAACGTGTTCTCGATTAAAAGTTGGAATAATTATGCTTATTAACTGACATTTATTTATAGAAGACATTTTCAGTTTGAATGACTTTTTTTTAATATTAATACATATCCATTAGCTTCGGACGAAGGAAATCTGAATTTCTTCCATAATTCTTCAAATTGCTTGTTTAACATAATGATTATATGATTTATAGGAATACGTAAATATATCAGTATATAAAAAAGCGATGATTTATCAATTAACCTGAATTTTTTAGGAGCCGTTCGGAACCATAATTGTTCAATATTGACTATATTTTTACCCGTTCTTTGTTGTTGAATATTAGTAAAATAGTTTAATATCGCTTCAGGAGGATATGGTCTAATATGATCAATATCATCATAGAAAACACTTGACATCAAGGGGGATCGGATAATGAAATATCCTTCTGGCTTTGTTAACCTTAGCATCTCATCTAAAGCTATAACAATTTCCGGATAACCCAAATGCTCTATTACATGGGAGCAGTGTACTATATCAAAGCTGTTTGAGGGTATCTTATTTTTCGTGATATCCTCATTGATATGCCTGTAACCTTTTTTTCTCGCTATCTCTGATAAATTACTATTAATATCAAGGCATGTGCATTCAATGTTAGAATGTTTTAACTTGATCTTATCTGCAAATCGGCATAAGCCGCTCCCTACTTCTAATAATTTGAAATTGCTGACTTTCATTTTTTTTTCTAAAAATTCCAAAACAGGGGCATCTTCATTGTCGTGGAATTCAGAATTGGCCAAATTAATTTTATGCCTTTCTTTATTCATAAACATTCCATTCCGATTTAAATAAGAAAAAGGAATCCACGGCAATACCTTTCCCTGTACCGTAATAATCACCATTTTCAACATTAAATATTCCCAAATGCTTATGCGGCCAATCTGCAAGTTCGCCATTGACGTTAATAAGCCCTCTGACAATCAATTTTGGTGAATAAAATGGAAAATTTGATAATTTTGCCGAGATAACAGATATCCCCGGTTTGACTTCAGGGTAGTAATCTTGGTAACCAGTGTATAATACGCCAATTTTTAACCCGTCCATTGTAAAAAAAGAGAATCCGAGATCAATTTTGCAGCATTGTTCTGAGTAAACCTTAAAGTTTAAGTATATCGTGCTGCCAGTTAATACTGTAGATATCTTTTCTCCGTTTTGGTTTGAGATGAAAAAATCGTAAAATTTTACAATACCGGTTCCATCTCGATTTATTTCATTATCTAATGATTCACTTCTATTAGCTTCATTTTCTATAATATATTCATTTATAACGAGTTTTATTTCACCAGAAAATTTTATAAATCCGTTTTCCAACATGATGCCTCTACTGCAAAGCGCTTTTATGCTTGCCATATTATGACTCACAAACAAAACCGTCCTGCCTTCATTTCTACTCACATCCTGCATCTTGCCGATGGCCTTTTTCTGGAACTCTGCATCTCCCACCGCCAGCACTTCATCCACCACCAGGATTTCCGGCTCCAGGTGGGCCGCCACGGCAAAGCCGAGCCTTACCAGCATACCGGAGCTGTATCGTTTCACCGGTGTGTCCACGTAGCGGGCCACCCCGGCAAAATCGATGATTTCATCCAGCTTGCGCTGAATTTCCGCCTTGGTCATGCCCAGGATGGCGCCGTTGAGAAAGATGTTATCCCGGCCGGTCAATTCCGGGTGAAAGCCGGTGCCCACTTCCAGCAGGCTGCCGATGCGGCCGTTGTAGTCGATCCGGCCCGTGGTGGGGCCGGTGACCCGGGACAGGATCTTGAGCAGAGTGGACTTGCCGGCCCCGTTTTTGCCGATGATGCCCAGTATCTCGCCCTGGTTCACCTCCAGGTTGATGTCTTTCAAGGCCCAGACGTATTCGGAGTCGCCCTTGATGGTCCGGACGTTGGCCTCTCCGATTTTAAGAAACGGGTCTTCTTTGCCCCTGATTCGGCACCACCAGCGCTGGAAGTCATTGCGCAGGGTGCCGGTGCCGACCTGGCCGAGGCGGTATTGCTTGGAAAGATTGGTTATTTTGATAATGGGGGGCATACGTGATTTCGTAATTGGGTGGCACTGCGGTTGCCTGCCGGATAGCCCTGCGCCAGGTAGGCCTGGTTTAAAGCATCAATAGGGCTTGTCAGAGAGGGGTAAACATTTTGATTCCTTTAATAAATTTGAAATCTTTAACGTTGTAGGTTAAAAGTTCCATATCATGACAGATTGCGGTTGCAGCAATAAGGGCATCGGGTATTTGCAAGCCATGGCTTTTGGAATATTTTGCGATTAAATCGATGGCAGTGTTTGTAATCGATCCATCCAGAATCAATGTCTCAAGATTTTTCATTCGGCTTTTTATCTTGGCTAATTCCCGTTTGTTGCACGCTCCAAAATACAACTCCATCAATGTTACAGCGCTCAGTGAAATATTTTGAAACCCGATACGTCTGAGCATTTCGGTTGCGGATGGATTGTCTTTGAACGCTTCGATAAAAATATTGGTATCACAGAGTATCATTTTCCCTGGTCCATGCTTTTTTTCGAATTTTTAATAAGGAAATGTCTTTATTTTTCCACAACCCAAAAAGGTCTTCTATGGAGCCTGCTTTTTTCCTGTCACTGTCACTGGCAGGGTCTTCTTTTTTATCAATCACACCGCCTTCAATTTCAACAAAAGGCAATTCTTTTAATAAATTGAGAACAATCACAGCTTTTTTAGAATCTTTAATCCTGATATTTAGACGGGTCATTTGTATCTCCTGTGTGTGGGGTCAGGCTTTACTTATTGTCGTTATTTGGTCTTGGATCCGCGCCATTTTCTCCTGCATGGTCCGATTTGTTTCAAGGCGGCGGCGCACCGCCTTCACCAGCTTGCTCATTGCCGGCATATCCCGGTTATAATACCTCGCAAAATCAGAGAGCAGATGGCCGCAATGGTCCATCCCGATAAGAGACGCCACGGCCTTGGCTTCCGCCAGATGCCGTGCACGGCCGGCAGTGGGTCATTTCCCGAGGTGAAATCTGGTAAATTCGGGCAACCAGTTCCACCAGGGGCTCAATGGCAAGCTGTGCCGGAATCGCTTCATCCTTTTCCCGGAGGACATTTTTAATAAAATTTTCATCGCCAAGGATCCGTCCTTCCGTAATGCTGCCATGGCGAAGCTGCTCCAGAAGCTCTTCCTTTGTTGCCTGCCCCATAAAATGCAGATACGCGGCACGCGCAAGAGGTTCTGTTTTACCGAATTGTCTGAGCCCGCGATCAATATGCAGCCAGTCAGGGGGCCTGGTTTTGCCGGCATAGGCGGCATGGCTGCTTAAAGGATAATCCAGGGGATCGGTTACCATTTCGGAACGAACCGGATTAAGATGAAGATAGCGAATCAACTCCAGCAGATAAGCATCGCTGTCCACAAGAACCGCTTTATAGCGTCCCTGGAATACATGTCCCACCCGGTCGTATCGCTTATTGGACCATTGAGTATAGCGCTGGGATATATTTTGCATCAGCTTTGAAAGTGGGATGTCCTGAACCTGCAATGCCATGTGAACATGATTTTTCATCCAGCAGTAGGCGTGCAGCACGATCGCGTACTGCTAATGAATGCGAGGTTTCCGTGCCATGACAGACAATTACATACCATGCATATATCGATAAATCAATCAATAACGACAATAAGTAAAGCCTGACCCCGTTTTTAAACGGTGTCCATGAAATTTTTTTCGGTCTTGTTGAAAACGATCAGCCCGACAAAAAAGGCGGCGACCGTAAAGGCGGCGGAGTAGGTCAGCAGGCTCCATTGCAGGGTGCCGAGGCCGAAAAAGCCGTATTTAAAGGTCTCGATGATGCCGGTCATGGGATTGACCAGCATAATGATCCGGTATTTTTCCGGCAGGGCCGATAGCGGCAGGATGACCGGCGTGGCGTACATGAGCAGTTGGACCCCGAAATCCACCAGGTGCTGCAAGTCCCGGTATTTGGTGGTCATGGCGGAAATCAGCATACCCAGGCCAAGCCCCATAATACCCATGAGAATCAACAGGATAGGCAGCAGCAGAAGGACGCTGTTGGGCATGACCGGATACCCGGTAAACGCGTAATAGCCGTAAAAAATCAGAAACAGAAACAGACCGATGCCGAACTGGATGAGGTTGCTGATGACAATCGAAATGGGCGTCACGGCCCGGGGAAAATAGACCTTGCCGAACAAATGCGCGTTGGCCGTAAAGGTATTGGACGTGCTTTTGAGACACTGGGCGAAATAGTTCCAGGCCGTGACCCCGGCCAAATAAAACAGAATGGGCGGGATGTCGTCGGTGGGCAGATTGGCGATCCCGCTGAACACCACGGTCAATATGGCGGTTTGCAATAGAGGCTGGATAAAAAACCAGGCCGGCCCCAGGATAGTCTGTTTGTATCTGGCCACAAAATCCCGGCGGACGAACAAAAACATCAGGTCCCGGTAGCGCCAGATTTCATCGAGTCGCAAACTCAGAATTTTATCCCGGGGCACGATGGAGTGGGCAAAGCCGTTTTTCGAAAGATTTTGCATAAATCGGGGAAGGACTTTAAGTGCCTGTTTTCAAGAGAATCATTTGATTGTTTTCCAGGCGGTACACATCGTTTAAATGAGGGCATTGATATTGCCCGGTTCCCTTCAGGGGCAGGGGGATCTGCTCTCCATAGCGGCTCATCCAGCCGATCTGGCAGCCCGGGACTCCGGCCATAAGGGCGAAATCGGGCACATCCTGGTTGATCACGGCCCCGGCCGCGATAAATGCGTGGCAACCGATGGCGACGCCGCAGATGATGGTGCAGTTGGCCCCCAGGGTGGCTCCCTTTTTCACAAGGGTGGGTCGGAATTCTGTTTTCCGGGAAATGGCCGATCGGGGGTTGTACACATTGGTGAAAACCATGGACGGCCCGCAGAAAACTTCATCTTCCAGGGTGACGTCATCGTATACCGAAACGTTGTTCTGGATTTTGACGTTTCGGCCGATCACGACCCGGTTGCCGATATACACATTTTGTCCCAGGGAGCAGTTGTCGCCGATCACGGCTTGGGCGCAGACATGGGTCCAGTGCCAGATGCGGGAGCCGCTCCCGATGCGGGCGCCGGCATCCACGATGGCGGTTTCATGGATCATGATGGTCTCAGGCATGGCATTTAAGGAATAATGTGTTTAAGGAACGGATGATAGTCTCCCGCAAGCCCTTTGGGCACGGCATTGCGGATGTCGGCCACGGTCTGGACGGCCACGCGGTTTTCTTCCAGGCCGAAGCCGTTTCCGGCCAGGATTTCTTCATAGGATCGGGTATGCAGATCCGTGAATCCGCCGGAGAATTCGATTTCCCGGCCGTCCACAGTGATGGAGCGATACGTGCGCTGGCTCCGGGATGAGGCGGCAGCCGGCAGATCCGCAGGATCAATGGAGAGAAACCAGCGTACCCGGGCGTTTTTATATTCCAGATAGCCTGCGGCTTTTGTTTCCGAGGCATAATGGACGATATTGTCTGTAATGGGCCCGAAGGTGAAATAAAGCATATCAAAAAAGTGAACGCCGATATTGGTGGCAATGCCGCCGGCTTTTTTCACGTCGCCTTTCCAGGATCGCAGGTACCAACGACCCCGGGAGGTGATGTAGGTGAGGTCCACATCATGCTTGCGGGCGAGCGGTTCGGCGGCGACCTGGTTTTTAAGTTCGATGATGGCCGGATGAAGGCGAAGCTGAAGTATGGTGCTGACCTTCCGGCCGGTGTCGTTTTCAATGGCCAGAAGGCCTTCGATGTTCCAGGGGTTGAGCACCAGGGGTTTTTCGCAGATGGCGTCGGCGTTTGAACGCAGGGCAAAACGGACATGGGCGTCATGCAGGTAATTGGGCGAACAGATGGACACATACTCTACGGCCCGGCCGTCATTTAAGCGGCGCAACTTGTCGATATGCCGGTCGAAGCGCTCAAATTCGGTAAAAAAGTGGGCATCCGGAAAATACGAATCGATGACGCCCACGGAATCCGATATGTCAAGCGCGGCCGACAGCGTGTTGCCGGTATCTAAGATGGCTTTCATGTGACGGGGGGCCACATAACCGGCGGCCCCGATCAGGGCGAAAATAGACATGGTGGTTTCCTCTGGTTTACACTTTTAGCGTATTTCAGAAAGATGGAAGGCTCTCCAATCGTGCGGCCTGATTGAGTCTTTGGTCAAAACAGGCAAAGAAAAAAGTCCGTGGAAATTTTTCATAAATTACTAACGCGGAAGCAAGATGAATAGCGTCGAATCCTCGCAGAGGATGTTTTTGCAACACGTTATTAATGTATTCATTTAAATCATCCGTTACTTCCACGCGGATAAACCCGCTCCAGTCCATTTGGAAAGCCTGAATGGTTTTTTGGATCACCTTGTTATCAATATCGGCTTCTTTTTGTTTCCGGGATATGGTGGCCATTGTTTCCGCGTAAGCTACCGAGGACGTGACAATCATTTCCGACTGTTTCCACTTGGCTGAAACCTCTTCAGAAAAAGACTCCTGGAAATATCTTTTTAAAATGGCGCTGGTATCCAGGTAAAGGATCACCGTCGGTCCTCCGCCACCATTTCAGCGGTTGATTTTCCTCCGGCATTTATCCGGGGAGGGCCGTTTTTACTGATGGACCGGCTTGGCATGGTGATTAAACCCTTTTCAATAAGAGGATTCAGCCTGTTCCGAATCGAGTTGTATTTTTCATTTTCTTTGACAATCCTGGCAATGGGTCTGCCCCGTTCCGTGATCAGAATTTCTTCACCTGATTTTACCCTGGCCAGATATCGGCTTAAATTGTTTTTGATTTCCTTGATGCCCGCCGTATTCATATTGATAGACTCCTCTATGTGGCTACTTTTTAGTTAAAATAGCTACTTTTATTTTGGATGTCAATCGATGTGCAATGTTTTATCTTGTTGACTATATTTGGGCGCGCTTCGCCCCTTTCAGGGGCAAAACAGCTATTGCGGCTGCGGCCCCTTCCAAGGTTAGAACTCTTTTGATGCTGTGTTTTGATTTCGGGGCGGCCCGGCAATTAACAGCCCCTGCTTTTATCGTAACTTAATATCTGAAAAATATATTAAAAAGATACATTGTTCAAGGCCCAACGTTGCCTTGAGCATAATTCACTTCAGTAACTCGGCCTTCCGGTATCTCTCTTCGGACCGATGGTCAATTCCCAGTTTTTTATAAAGATCGCCGGCGGCGCGGTGCAAATCGGAATCATCCGGAAAGTAATCAATGGCTTTTAAGATAATGCGCAATGCCTTTTCATCCATATGGTGGCGGCGATAAAAGTTGACGACATGCAGAAAGGACCGTTTTTCGACCCGATTCTCATAGGGCAGAAATTCCAGGGCGCTCGCATAGGCGTTTTCGGCGTTTTGTTTTTCACCCAGGAAATTATAGAAATCCCCCAGAAACAAGTGGGGTCTCACCCGGTTCGGCAAGGCCCGGCGCATCCCGTCGTCATCGAATTGATAAAGCACCATCAACGCCAGGCAGGCATTGGTTATCCGGGCGTCTACGGTCATGGCCCGCTTTAATATATCCATGCCTTTTTCCGGCCGATCAATTTCAAACCACATTTCAGCCAACTTCAAATATGCAGGCATGTTATTGGGATTGTAATGAATGCTTTTCAGAAAAAGTTTTTCCGCCGGATCATGATTCCCCTGACGGCGCATAAAAGCGGCGGCATCCATCAGATAACGGCTGTTGCAGGGATCACGGCGAAGTGTTTTTTCGTGATAGCGCATCGCCTTGTCGTTTTTTAAAAGAAATGACGCGGTATTGGCCGATATATCGGCATACCGGGGATGCAGCATGTCGAGGGCTCCGGCGGTTTTTGACGCCTGATGGATTTCGAGCAGTGTTTCCCGTGATGTGGCCGGGCTAAGGGTAATATTTTGATAATCCTCCATATAATGATGGGCCGTCAGGGCGCCGCCATGAACGTAAAGGACAGCCGCAAACAGGATCAGGGCCGCGATTCCTGTTGGATAAGGCCTGATTTTGGATGGGACTAAACAGGTGGCCGCCGTATCGGATCGCATGCGGGTATTGGCCGCAGCCACCGCCATGGCCAGAACAAGGAAGAAATAAAGTCCGTTGGCTCCGACCTGCATATTGAAATCCACCAGGGAATGGAGAAGGACCGCGCTGACGGATGTGATGCAACCGATGAAAAGCAGCACGGAATAGGGTTCCCGGCGTTTCATGAATGTTTTCGCGGCAGCGGACAATATGGAAAAAAGAGCCCAGCCCATCAGCGCCGTCAGAATGATGCCGCCGGTGGATAAAAACTCAAGATAGTCGTTATGCGCGTGTTCCAGAACCTGTGTGCCGGGATCAGTGCGGTAGAGCGGATAAATTTTTTCAAATGTTCCAACGCCGGCGCCGGTCAGGGGGAAATCGCCGATAATATTGGCGGCGTCTTTCCAATAGACAAAACGATTGAGATTGATTTCGCCGGCCGGCCCCCGGAGATCTTCGAAGCGGTCAACAATCGAATTCCACCCGGAAGTCCCGGTCAACAGCAGCACAACGATGACGATAACACCGATATAACAGCCGGATGTTTTCCGGTTCGTCCTGAAAATCAGAAGGCCGGAAAAAATGATCATGGAAATGGTCAGCGACAGGATCCCGCCCCGGGAAAGGCTGAGTAAAATGGAAGTGGCGATGAGCACCGCGGCCGTGCCGTAGAGAAAATGCTGACTGACCCGTTTGTGCGAGAAAAAATCGGCAAGCCTTCTTTTTATTGAAATTTTTGCCATGACAGGCCGGTAGACCAGAAACATGGCAAGCACCAGAGGGAAAATCATCTCCATGAGTCCGGCATAGTGGTTGCGGTTCACATAGGGCCCCATGGGCGAGCCCTCATGACTCAGTTCCCTGATCCACAATATTTTGTTGCCGGGGGAGGGATAATCGATACTCCTGGTGACAAACTCAATAATGGCGAACAGGGCAAGCACCGCGGCAAAACCGGTAATGACGACCACGGTTTTTCTAAGCAGAAGTCGGTCGGATAAAAACTGCACGGCAATGACATAAAAAATCAGATAGCAGGAAAATCGCAACAGCTCCATCAAGGTCGCCCGGGGATAAATCGACAGGGAAAGCATCCCGGGTTCTCCGGTCAAAACGGACAGACCATCATAGACGGCATATGTCGAAGGAGAGAGGAACTTGACGATGGTCGCGGGCAGGGGGACAATCTGCAATAAAATGAATGCATTTACCATCAGCAGAGGGATCAGGCCCGGGACCTGAAAAAACGGCGTTTCCCGTGAAGCGCATGTCAGCATCAGGGCGCCGGCGCTGATCATGAGACCCATGACCAGGTAGGACCAGGTCTCCACCGTGCCGAAGGCCAGGGGTGAAAAAATCAAGGCGGCTAAAAAAAGATAAAAGGCGATTTTTTGCATGGCCCGGCCGCTAATCGACATGAATTTCCATGCCCGCTAAAACCGATTCCGGATTTTTTCGGACAAGACGCTCGGAAACGGCATTGCCGAGACGATCCCGCACCGTTTTTGCGGCCGGAGAAAGCAGAGGCCGCCGGGTGCTTCTGGAATGGGCATCTGAGGCAATCAGATCTACTTTCCCGGAATCGAGTAAAAAATTCGCGCAATAGGCGATGTCTCTCCCGAAGTCGCCGGTGATGCTGCCGGCGGTGATTTGCACGTAAACATTCTTGGTTAACAGCGGCAATAACGCTTCCGGAGAGCGCATAACGGAATAGTTGCGCTCCGGATGGGCGATAATCGGTTTGAGTCCTCGCGTTAAAAGCCATTGAAGCAGTTGACCGGCATAAGAAGGGAGGTGATCATGGGGAAATTCAATAAGGATATAGGACGTGCCGGAAATGGTGAATTTGCATAATGCGTGGGGATCCAGTCCGATGGCCACTTCCGCGCCGGGATACACCTCAACGGGAATGTTTTGCGCCGACAGCAGACGGTTTAAGCGGTCCACGCCGGCGGCGATGTCATCCATGGACAAACGGTTGTCATAGATGTGCGGCGTGGCGATAATACCGGTTATTCCATCACTGGCCGCGATGCTGGCCATTTCCACCGATTCCTTGTCATCTGTCGGCCCGTCATCCAGGTTGGGCAGAATATGGCAATGGGTATCAATCATGAAACCAGGGACTATGATGGGGTTGTATAATCATTTTTATAATAGCCGTATGACCCGTAATATTTTGAATAATAATAATTTTCCTTTTTAACGTCCACCGCGTTGACAATGATCCCCAGCATGTTGGAATGAATGCTGGTCAGCATCTGATGGGCCCGGGCCACGCCGTCATAGGTGGAAACACCGGAGCGGGCCACCAGGATGGTTTGCTCGACCACCCTGCTGATCAGGTGAGCGTCGCTGACATTGAGCAGGGGCGGGGAATCGATGATGATAAAATCATACTGCATTTTAAGGGTCCGGACAAAATCGCCCAGCCGGGCCGAGCTTAACAGTTCGGATGGATTGGGCGGAACCGGCCCTGCCGGCGCGATATCAAGATAATCATGAACGCCGCTCGGAATGGTGATGAT
Organism: Desulfobacteraceae bacterium; assembly: GCA_003597945.1. GTDB lineage: Bacteria > Desulfobacterota > Desulfobacteria > Desulfobacterales > Desulfosalsimonadaceae > SURF-33. The sequence goes on from QZJS01000023.1 coordinate 42,580, forward strand.
TTCGGATCGGCCCGACAGCCAGGTGCTCAGCCCCTGGCTGTTTTCGATATGAACGATTTTATGGATCCTGGACCGTCGCATATCCCCGTCCACCAGAAGCACTTTTTTCTCCGACTGGGCCAGGGCCAGGGCCAGGTTGAAGGCGGTGACGGTTTTTCCCACTTCCTGATGCATGCTGGAAATCAGGATGATCTCCGGCGACGCTTCCGGCGAGGATAACAGCACGGCCGTGCGGATGGCTTTATAGGCCTCGGACACCGCGGAGCCGGGTTTTTTAAGGACGATGGTTTCAATGTCGCCTTCGGTTTGTTTGGTCATCATGGGGACCATTCCCAGTACCGGGATGCCCAGCCGCTGTTGGGCGTCATCGGCGGTTTTAACCGTGTCGTCCATGTAATCTAAAAAAAACGCCAGGCCGATTCCCGCGGCCAGACTCAGGAAAAGGCCGATCATAAGCGCCCGCCTGGGGCCCTGGGTGACGGGCATGGTCGGCGTTTCAGCGTTTTCAATCACCCAGACTTCGACTTCCTGCTGGGTTTCGACGATATTGAATTCCTTGATCCGGCTCAACAGCCTCTCATATAGCAGCCGGTGGACCTCAACATCCCGATTTAAAATTTCATATTGAATAAACTTGTCGCCCATCAGCGCGGCGTTTGCTTTGGCTTCGTCGAGTTGCTCCTGGAGTTTATTCGCCGTTTGCCGGGCCAGTTCATAACGGTTGTTGACGGACTGGATGGCGTCTTTGACCTCCGTGTTGAGTTTTTCCCTTAACACATTGAGGTCTTTTTCCGCCAGGAGCATCCTGGGGTGCCTGGGACCGAGGCTTTTGGATAAGGTGATGCGCTCCTGTTCCTTCTGGATGATCTGTCGGCGCAGTTCCCTGATGGTTTCATTGTCGGAAACAAACGGCAGATTCAGAGCTTCTTCCGGAGATATTCGCCTGATTTCCTGATACAGGGCCTGGAGTTCGTTGACTTCCGCCTGGGCCCGGGTCAGGTTTCCGCTGATCTGGGCGATTTTTTCCGGATAAATGGCTTCCTGGTCGTTTACCGTGTAAATGTCATGCTGCTTTTTGTATTCCCGGAGTTTCCGCTCGGCGGCTTCCAGTTTCGCTCGTTCCGAATCCGCGTTGGATTTCATCCATTCCAGCGTTTTTGACGTGTTTTCCATCTTCATATCCATCAGAAACTGCTTGTACGCGGAAGCCACCGCATTGGCGATGGCGGCGGCAAAAGGCGGGCTGGTGGAGGTAAAGCTTACATTGACGATATTGCCTTCTTCCGCTTTTCCGTCCACCACGATCCCGTTTCGCACTTTGCGGGAAAGATCCTGGTGTTTTTTCCCGTTGGCTTCGTCGGGGGTGATCTTGGTTTTGCCCAACTCCGGAGGTTCGACGCCATGCGGTTCTTTATTTTCCGGATTTTTTCCGAATGAAAAAAGGCTGCGGCCCCAGGTGAACACATGGTTGAAGATATTCGACGACGGCTGCGCTGCGTCAAAGTAGCGGTCATAGGTCTCATCGAGATTCAAGATCTCTACCACTTTATCGGCGACCTTGCTGCTTTTGATCAACTGGTTCTGTGTTTTCAGGAAATGGGGATCATAGAAATAAAACGGGTTGGTGGAAACCAGAGCCGGGTCCATGTTGCGCTTTATCAGCAGCTTGGCGGTGGCGGTGTAAACCGGCGTGCCGGAAAATGCCTTGATCAGAACAAACGGCAGACAGACCAGAAAAATCAGCAGGATGATTTTTTTCCGGCGGTTGATAACCCCCAGGTACTGCCTGATAGGATTTTCATCTTCGATATACGTTTGGTCATGCATATTTTTTCGCTAAACCCTTTAGAAATAACTTTCCGGAACGACTATGACGTCATTGGGCTGCACCGCTTCATCCATCTTGACGTTATGGAGAAGCTGCTCGACGCCGTCTATGGATCGGATGATTCTTATCCGATTGGGCGCGGCCTTGCCGCTTAAACCGCCCGCTTTCGTCAGGGCCTGCAACACCGTGAGACCGGTTAAATAGATATATTCACCGGAGCTTTTTACTTCCCCGGTCACATAATAAACCCTTTTGGGGGGGATATAAATATTATCCCCGTTCATGATGGCCAGATTTTCGGAAAGCAGGCCCTGTTCCAGGAGTTTCTGGAGATCGACGTTAATGATTTGTTTTTCTTCAAGTCCCGGGTCGTGCCGCCTTATAATCGCTTCAGCGCCGGCGGTTTCAGCTAACCCGCCCGCTTTTGAAATCAGCTCCAGAAGGGATGTCTGCCCTTTAAGCTCATAAAGGCCGGGCGCTCGCACACCCCCCAGAATGGTCACTTTCAGGCTTCTGAATTCTTCTATAAAAATAGTCACCTGCGGTTCGACAAGATAGCCGTCGGCCAGAAGGGTTTCGATGTTACCGGAAAGCCGGCCTACGGTCATTCCGGCGGCGCGAACCTGTCCGATCAGGGGCAGGGTGATCATGCCGTCCCCGCTGATGCGCACGATGGATTTTAAATCCGGCTGGTCATAGACGGAAACCGTCAGCACATCGCCTTCACCCAGCACATAGTCCTGGGAAAGGGCCGGGGATATCCATGCGGCCGCCTGAAGTATAACAAATAATAGAAACGGGTATATGGCTTTTTGCATTCTTTTTATCTGTCAATCTGTCAAAATAGCCGGGAAAAATTTTAAGGGCATCATCGCACAGGAGCGGGATCATCCTAAAAATGCGAAAACAGCTTAAAATAAATTAAGCTGTTTCGCGGAAAAATCAAATCATTTGTTTTCAAAATAAAAGCCGGCTTTGATCCCGTTCCGCTATTCCGCTATATGGACAAACTGGCGCGGATGAAAAACGTGTGGTCAACGTAATCATGGGCCGGATAATTGGAGTCATGGTCGGTGTAAATATAGGCGCCGTTAATAGTTAGATACTTGGTGAACTGGATGGATATGGATGGTGAAAGCGCGAAATTCAAATCTTTGCGTTCCGACAGATCACCGTCCCGATCCACCTGCCGGCTTCCCTTGAACTTGTCGTAGAAAAGGGAAGTGTCCAGATTCAGCGTGATATTGGGATGAGCTTTCCAGCCCAATTTACAACCGGCAAAATGAGCCAGGATGTAATCGGCGTAAAAATTCTCTGGCTCGTAATAGTTGTAACGGTGTTCCAGAACTTCGTCATATCGCCGGTAGGCGTTGAGCGTCAGATTGACGCGTTCCGTGAGATTATGGTCAAACTGGATAGCGGCCAGCCAGTTGTCTTCGGTGATGTCGGCGATGGCGACATCCGTGTCGATCATGCCCGGAGAATCCATTCGTTTTTTGCCGTATCCGCCTTTGATCTGTCCGCTGGATTTTCCGGTCATCTCCCACCGGATGCCACCGAAATACCGGTGTTCGTAGCTGTCCCTGGGTGATGTTTTGTAACTGATATCGGCAAATTCATAGTTCAGAAAGAAGGACGTCTTGGCGGTCAGCCGGAAAAACAGGTATGCGGCGTAGGCATCATCCCGCCGGTCGTCGTCCCGGTTGAAATCATCCCGATAATTCAGGCGGAAATTGCTGTAGTCCAGCCGCGCCTGCAGTTTCGCCGTGGGGTCGAGCGTGCCGGCGATATGAAACATGTTGGACTTGTATTTATCGTCTGTATAGAAGGCCCGTTCGGAAAATTCGTCATATGAAATTTTATACTGGTCAATGGCCCGCACCGACAGCTTGTTTCCGGAATGGTAATGCAGCATGGCGTCCACCCGGTGAGTCGTGCGGTTTAACGAGTTGTTGCTCCCTAAAAAGTCGTCGGCCCGGTCGATATCATCGTCATCGATGATGCCGCTGCCGTTATCCGGGTCATTGTACGCCTTGTTTTTCTGGCCGTGATAGCGTTCAAACTGCGGACTGTATAGTATATATGCCTGGAATCTATTGAAATCTAATG
>QZJS01000057.1 GCA_003597945.1 Desulfobacteraceae bacterium
TTGAGGCCCATGGCGTGCGGCTCCATTCGGGACACTGGCTGGAAAAAGTTGAAAAAAAAGGGGATGCTTTTTATGTCGGCTTCGGCGGGGGGCAGATAGAAACGGATATGGTGCTGCTCAGTCTCGGTATCGCGCCCAACAGCGCCCTTGCCAAAAACGCCGGTCTGGATCTCGGCCCGAATAAATCCATAGCCGTGGATAATAGTCTTAAAACAACTGATGACGATATTTATGCCGCCGGTGATTGCGCGGATGCGTTTCACGTGGTGACGGGCCAGCGGACCTGGATTCCGCTGGGGCTCAGGGCCAACCGCGCGGGATATGCCGCTGCCGACAGCGTCTCCGGCAAGCCCGTTTTTCTTCCCGGGGTGGTGGGAACCGCGGTGTTTAAAGTTTTTGACTTGCAGGTGGCCCGCACCGGACTGAATCTTTCGGAAGCGAAAAAAGCGGGATTTACGCCGGTGGAAGTGGTGATCGAAAGTCGGTCAAGAGCCCATTCTTATCCCGGTGCTGCGGCTTTATGGGTTCAGATGGTGGGGGACACCAAAACGGGACGTCTGCTGGGGGTACAGATGGTCGGCCGGGAAGGCGTGGCCCATCGAATCAACGCGCCGGCCGTCGCCCTTCACAACAAGATGAGCGTCGCTGATTTCGCCCAGACGGATATGGCTTATGCGCCCCCTTTCAGCCCGGTTTGGGACCCCATGCTGACGGCGGCCAATCAGTTGTTGAAAAAGATGTGAGGCGGTTTTCCTATTTTATTTCCATCAGTCAAATCGTTTCCATACGGTTTGCAGCCGGCTGACTTCTTTTCCGGTGGCCCGGCTCACCTGGGCGTGGAGGAAAGTATTTTCCGGAGCACCGGCTACACGCTGGGTATAGGTCGTAACCTGGTCGCCGTAGAGGGATTCGTCGATATAGTCGATGCTGATTTCCGTGGGCAGGCAGGCGGATATGATATCGGAAGGCACGGATTCCACGGCCCAGACCGCATAAACCGAATTATTGACATGCTTGTTGAAATCAAGATCATGGAGTCTTACGGCGTGGGATTGATGAAATCCGTCGCGGACGGCCGGCGGGACCGGGATAAAATCATATGTAATTTCTTTTATATGATCAGGCGCCAGCAAATTCGGCAGATTGCGGTCCAGACGCATGGGTTTTTTTGATGTCAGGCTGGTCAGGACCCACATGCTGATGCCCTCCACCATCAGGTTTCCATCCGCATCCATGATTTCATACCGGCGCAGTTCGTAAAGCTTTTGCTGCGGGCAGCGCCAGGTGCGGATGCTGATGCGGTCATGCCACCGGGGATAGACATGGATGGCCAGCCGGTAACGAAAGACTACCCATGCCAAATCCAGCGGAAGCAGATCCATGGCCGACACCCCCAGCAGGGCGGTATGATCGCTGGCCGCGTCCTGAAAATAATTAAAAAGGGTCACCGGCTTGATTCTGCCGTTCACCCCGGTTTCCGCGTACCGGACCTTAAAACTGTTTTCATGTATGGTTTCTGATCTCATCCCGGATGTCCTTTTCACTTAAACCCATACGACATGGCGGCCTTTGTTTTTTCGGCGCCGATAAACTTTACGGGCCGTCGGGTTAAAGGATACCTGCTTATGCGCATTGTCATGGCATTTTCAAACGTAAACGGATCAATATGAAATTGAAAAACTCAAACTGCCGAATTCCTGAGGATCCTTTTGTGTTTCAAACTCCGTGGATCGAATGACATAGGCGAAACAGAGCTGGGCTTTTCCTGCCAGGATCCCGATGCCTGCCGCCAGATCCGCCACAAGGAGTTTTTTCTCCACGCTGTGGCTGTCGGTAAAGGTATTACCGTCCAGAAAGATATTGCGCAGAACAGCTTGACCTTCAGCCGAGGCGAACAGATAAATGCCGAATTTATGTTTGATGGAATATCTCGGATCCCGAGAACCGAATGCCGTATTCATCGATGTGGCGGGACGAATAGGAAAATTTCCGAAATCATTTGGAATATTATAACCAAATCGGAGGTTGATTCCCAGGTTATAATAGGTGTTGGCATTGCCTAACCCCATGCCGTTGTTAAAGATGCCGTCAATGCCGAATCCGGTGCCGTCTCCCAACTGGATTATTTTCATTTTATGTTCGTAAACAATACCTAAAACCGGCTCATTTTTGAGCTGATTATCCCATCCGGCCGGTTCGATATCCTTAACGATCTTATGTACGGCCTGCTGACATTCTTCGGCATAGGATTGGGGCCCCACCAGTCCGACATAAAATTCCAGCGTCTTCATCTGCGATTCAAGGCGGCTGTGGAAGCCCATGGACAGGTAGGTGATGCCGGCATAGGGCCGATCGTCTTCAATAAGATCGGTTTCTTTGATGTCCTCGGGCGTGTAGATATTTTGTCCAAAGGAAAGCGTGATGTTTTTTTCCATGGCGCTGTCGAGAAAATCATCAAACGGCAAAATACGGATGACCGGGTAGAACCATCGATGGGGCCAGACCTCTTTCGGGTAACCGGTGTGGACGGGAGAACTCCATGCGAACTTGAGACCGTTGGTATACTGGCTGTCGTCTCCCACGAAATAATCATTTTCCAGATAGAAGCTGAAGGTGGTCAGCTCTTCGGCGGTGTCGGCGGCAATGTCCGCGGAGGCAAAGCAGGGCAGGGCGACATAGAGCACGGCCATGACTACGGTCCATGACAATACTTGAAGCTTTAGTTTATATAAATTATATAATATATTGTATTTATTGGTTTTGAATTTTATTTGCATCGACAGTCTGAAGTGATTCTTCGATATAGGTTTGACGCTTGCTGAACCAGACCTTTAATACCACATGAAAGAGCGTGGCCAGAGGGATGGCAAAGAAAAGACCCAATATTCCCCAAAGCCCCCCGAAAATCAGGACCGCAACGATAATGGCCACCGGATGCAGATTGACGATTTCGGAAAAAAGCAGCGGAACGAGAATATTGCCGTCCACCATTTGAATGGCGGAATAGGCGATGATAATATACATGAATTGCGGGCCGATTCCCCACTGAAAAAAAGCGATCAGGCCCACGGGCAGATACATGACGGATGCCCCGATATAGGGAATCAGGACCGACAGGCCCGTGAAAAATCCAAGCAGCATGGCATAATTTAAACCCAGCAGGGAAAAAGTGACGAATGTGACGGACCAGACGATGATGATTTCCCATATTTTCCCGCGGATATAATTGGCAATCTGGCGATTCACCTCACGCCAGACCTCGGTGGAAAGATCCCGGTTCTCCGGGAGAAAACCCGAGATCCATTGCAGAATAAGAACTTTGTCCTTGAGAAAAAAAAGGATCAGGAATGGAACGATCAATAGATAGACGATAAGAGTGATGAGATTTTTAACGGATGCCAGGGAAAAAATCAGGGCGCTTTGCCCCATCTGGGTAAGCTCGGATTTTAAAAATACGATAAATTCGCGGATCTGTATATCGGATATGAATTCCGGGTACCGTTGCGGCAGTTGCAATAACAGAATCTGTGCGCTGGTGATCATGGCGGGCAGATCCTGGATCAGTTGTCCGATCTGTTGCGACAGCAGGGGCAAAAGCCATATGATTAACATCACCATGCAGATCATAAAGAAAATAAATGTCAGCAAAACCGATATAAAACGGGGAATTTTAATTTTTTCGAGCATCCCCACGATGCCTTCCAGAAGATAGGCGACGATCAGGCCGGCAAAAACCGGGGTGAGCATTTCGCCGAATATATAAATGATCAGAAATCCGGAGATCAGAAAAAACCAGAGGATGATGATCTGGGGATCGGAAAAATGTATTCTGAACCAGTCACGCAACATGTTGATCATCGCATGAACCTTTTCAAGAGAACTTGTTTATTGTGCTGCAACAGGCATTCGAAAACAACTCGGTTCGTTTTAAAGGCAAGCCCAAGCCGCCCCCTGTTTTGGTGGCGGTTTGGATCAATAAACCCAAAATCGAATCAGACCTAAATCTTTCGAGCATAATTAATTGATAACGGTGTCTCATTGTCATTGACACGTTCCGATCACGGCAAAGTCATTTCCGATTTCGTGAATATAAATACCGTGTCGTCTATCAGATTATTTGGTGAAGATCAAAACGTTTATTTGTTTTGAAACAGCTTCTGATAATATATTCCCCGCATCAGGAATCGATTGACGGCAAAAAGTTCAATTCGTAAGGTGTCTTCATGAACCCATGTGAATCATGCGCAATGGCGGACAAGATCTGCGAATGCTGCGGCCGGTATCCGGATACCGGAGCGTCCGTTGATTTAGTGTTGGAAAACCATTATCATGTGACAGCCTGCCCTTATCTTGATCCGGAGGGCCGATGCCGGATCTATGATCGCCGGCCGCTGGGATGCCGGAATCACTTCTGCGGGTCGTTTCACCCTCATTTTATTGCGGCGACGGTCTATGAAGTACTGAACATGTTTCAAGAGATACGCGGTGATGAGGATTGAAAAAAGTTGATGAGGACCGCACACCGTTTTAAAGGCGGCAATCGCGGTATTGTGCTATAGCGCTGCAGGTATTGTGACGTATAAAAATTAAAAAGCCACGCCTCAAAAAAAGGCGTGGCCGCATCTGAGGTTTTAAAACAGCTTCTATCCGTTTTTGCCGTCATGTAAAAGCGCGGCAAGGTCTGCCAATCCGACTTTCTCAAGAATCGCTTTTTTCGGCACGCCGTTGTCGTCAAATTCTCGAAGTGCATAAAATTCAGCCAGCATTTTATCCATATCCGGCAGGCTGCCCGCGGTGGGGCCGTCTTCCATGCGTGTCATCAGTCGTTTGGGAAGCCGGTCGTCGTCGGCCCGCGCCCCGAAAAGATTGGAAAGCCCGCGTTTGAGATACCAGACCCGCCGGCCGATATCGATCACTTCTTCCAGGGTGAAATCGAATCCGGTGGCGAAATTGACCATATCCACCGCCTGGGTGGCATTAAGCGGGACGGCGCCCAGGTTGCAGTATACGGCGCAACTGGAGAAAAACATGCCGTAATCCTGGCAGGCCACATTAAGTTCCGCGCGGTTTTCACTGGAATGATCTTCAAGGACCATGGACAGGGTCTCGATTTCCGGAACAAACATGGCACCGCCCTCCACATTGAAATTGAGGCTGGCCTCATGGCAGGCTCCCCGGGGGGAAACGCCATAGGCCAGGGCATATCCATGGGCGCTTCGTGGGTCATGCATGGGGGCTTCCAGTCCCTTGACGGTGGTGAGGTAATCCGCGGCGTTTTTCCCGATTTTTGCAGCGGCTTTAGCGCTGCCTTCGGCCAGGACCGCGCCGAAGCCTTCTTTTTTAGCGATTTTTTCCGTCATGGCCACAATGGCTTCCGAATTGCCCCAGGTCAGTTGTAACCCGTCGGTATCGGTTTCAGTGATCAGGCCGTTTTCAAAGCATTCAATGGCAAAGGCGATGGTGGCCCCGCAGGTGATGGTGTCCATGCCGTAGCGGTTGCAGATTTCATTGGCCCTGGCAATGGATTCAAGGCTGTCGTTTAGACACATGGAACCGAAGCTGACCACGGTTTCATATTCCGGAGAGGGACCTTTTGCCATCTTGTAAGGTCCATCCTTGACCTCCGCGTCTTTTTTGCACGCCACGCTGCAACCGTAGCAGGTTTTGTTTCCGGCAAAAATTTTTTCCTCGATATTGACTGGACCGATTTCATTAAAGCCATCCCATTCGGTCATTTGCCAGTTTTTAATGGGAACATCGCCGCTGATGGCGCCCACATCGATGTGCGCGGGCGTGCCACTGGCCGTGAGGGCCGCGATATAGATGCTTTCTTCATAAACGGATTTAAGTTCGTTTTTAAGTTCCTTGAGTTTTTCCGGATATGCCGCGGCAACCGTCCCTGAGCCGGCGGCATATATGGCTTTGAGATTTTTTGCGCCCCATACGGCGCCCATGCCGGTACGTCCGGCAGCATGCCGCTTGTTGTTGATGATGGAGGCAAAGCAAAGCCGGTTTTCGCCGGCCGGGCCGATGCAAACCACCTGTCCCGTGCGTTTGGACTGGCCTTTAAGGTCTTCGGTCATCCGGTCGTTGGCGTCGTAGGTGTCGAGTCCCCAATAGACGCCTGCATCCCGGATTTCAACAATATCGTCATTGATGAAAATATAGGAGGGCTTAGCGGCTTGGCCGGTGATGACCAGACCGTCGTATCCGGCAAATTTCAGATAAGTGCCGAAAAACCCGCCGACATTGGCATCGCCCCAGAACCCGGTCTGGGGCGATCGGGTCCCCACGGTCCAACGGGCCACGCCGTCCATTTTAAGTCCGGTCAGAGGACCGGTCATCAGAACGAAGGGATTTTCCGGAGACAGGGGATCTACATCCGGGTTGTCTTTGATCAAATCCAGATAGATCCGGGCGCCGAACCCGAGTCCGCCGATATATTTTCTGGCAAAATCCATATCCAGCGGTTTTTTTTCAATAAGGCCCGAGGTCAGATCAATATAAAGAAGTTGTCCTGCATAGCCGCCCATGGTTATTATCCTCAATATTCCGGGTTCAAAAATTCAACCCGGCGTTTTGTTTCAAGCAATTTGAAAATAAAACGCCCGGCCTTTTTAACGTTTCCAAATTTAACGTTTCCAAAAACCTCCCTGAAGCTATCTCCCGCAAAAATGGAACACCAACGGGGCAGACAGCGGTTCCGGAGACGTTTAACATCGATCACAAACAATCGTCGTCATACGAACCCCACCTCTGGATCAGCCGATATCAGGCTGTGGGCGGTCTGTAGGCCCTGGTAATATTGTACTTCTCATATCCGTTGGCGTCAAGATACTGGGGATACATGGCATAGGCCGGCTGCACCGCGGGAAGGAGCTTAAGGACTTTGGGAATCGGACCTTTTGCCACCATTTCCTTGCGGGTCAGAGCGGAGGTCAGGTTGACCTTGCCGAACCAGAAGCGATGGGCGACTTCGGCGGACATGGACATTTCCACAATGGCCTTGGTTTCGGTATCATGCGGCCGGACATCGATCTGATCGCCGGAACAGTCCACCACGATGACCAGGTCCGGATCCGTGTAATTAAACCGGATGATCAGCTTGGATGCCAGCAGTTTGTCGGCAATGGATTTTGTGGCGCCCATGTGCCGGAAAAAACCGGCCAGTATTTCTTCGAACTTTTCTGCGCTTTCAAACATACCCATGATGATTCCCCCTTTTTAATGATAAGAATTGATGAAATCGTAAAATGATTTCTACTCTTCTACTAAACTTACTTGAAAATGTTGCCGCACAAGAACCGCTAAGCGTCATATTACAGCTTCCTATGATTCCATTTCGGAATTAATAGGCGTTTTGAACATAAGGCAGTAATTCCTCTTCGTCCATGGGACGCGGGTTATAGAAGGATGAACCGTCATTGAGGGCGCCTTCGGCGATAACAGCCGGTCCGTCTTCAGGAACGCCGGTATCCCTGAGCCGGATGGGAAGGGCGCCTAATTCATTAAGTTTGCCGGTCATGCTGCGTATGGCGGCAATGACGTTTCTGGCCGCATCTTCATCCGAAATCCCCTGGGCCGCCACCCCCATGACCGGGGCCAGCCGGGCCAGTTTTTCATAGATGAAATCAAAATTATAGTCCAGACCGTAAGGGAGAAGGATACCGTTAGCCACGCCATGCGGCACCCGGTAATGAGCGCCGGCGGCATGGGCCATGGCATGGACGACCCCGACCATGGAATGGGTAAACGCGATACCCGCCATGGTGGCGGCAACCAGCATGCCGCCCCGGGCCTCGATGTCATCGCCGTTTTCCACGGCCCGGACCAGGTTTTTCATGATCAGCTCAATGGCGCCGGCGGCCATGACATCGGATATGGGGGAGGACTGAATGCCGACATAGGCTTCCACCGCGTGGGTCATGGCATCCATTCCCGTGGCCGCCGTCATTTTTGGAGGCAGGGAAAGGGTCATTTCCGGGTCGAGCACGGCCAGATTGGGGAGCAGGAATTTATCCGGAAATGCTAATTTTTCCTTGTTGTCCTCATCATAGATCACGGCCGCCATGGTGACTTCGCTTCCGGTGCCGGCCGTTGTCGGGATGACGATATGCGGCTTCAACGGCCGGGTCAGGGTATGGGCGCCGGAATAGTCGTCCACCAGATCCCCGCCCTCGGAAAAGAGAATATTGACCGCTTTTGCCGTATCAATGACGCTGCCGCCGCCGATGGAAATGATGCCCTCCGCGCCGGAAGCTTTGACCAGATCGGCGCATTTTTTTACGTCATTGAGCCGCGCGTCCTGGGCCACGTCTAAATACCGACCCACGGTTTCAAAGCCGACGTTTGCAAGTCCGTCCGCCACTTTCTGAACCAGTCCCAAATCGGAAATGACATGGTCGGAGATGATGAAATATTTTTTAATGCCGATGATGTCGAGTTCAGGCTTTAAGTCTGTTGCAATGCCGATCTGGTAGACGATTTTTGTGGGGTTATAGAATTCAAAGAATTCGGGCAGCATCACGCGCTCCTTGTTATGGAAGGGTTACGGTTGAATTGGCTGAATAACTCAAAATTTTTTACATAAAATTGACGACAGCGTCAACAGGTTTTTCTAAACAGTGTTCCGGACCTGATGCGTTTTTCTAATCCATATGTTGCAAATACCTGAGGAAAGAGACGGTCCTTGTTGTGCCCGACGCATCATAAAACCGGCGACCCGGCCAGTTCAGAGGAATAGTGCATGCAAAACAGGATTAACGCCCAGGGGCGTTGGGACGTAAAAAGAAAATATCCCATGGGGACGGATTAAAATCGTCCCCATGGGCGTAAGACGTGATTTATATCCCGCCGAAGGATTTTTCCCCCATGGTGACTACAGCGTCAGTGGTGGCGAAAACGGCGTTCATTCTGCCAAGGGTTACGGGCAGGATGGAATTGATGTAATATGTCGCGGTTTTATAAAGGCCGTCATAAAAGGCCACATCCTTGTTTTTTTCGGCTTTTTCAGCGATAACGGCCGCATCCAAACCGCCGGCAAGGGTTTTTAGTTTCGGGACCGCAATGGTGGCCCGCCACAGATGCATCCATGCCATGATCAAGTCACCCATGGCTTCCATGAAAGGATAGGCATTGGCAAAGGCGGTTTTAAATTCCGCCGACATGGCGGTTTTGCCGATATGCATGGCGGTTTCGCCGAAGCGGTTGACCGCGGCTTCGAGTTTCGCGGCCATGTCGGCCAGTTCTTCGATGTTTTTGGCGACAGCGATGGTTTTCTGGATTTCACCCAGAAATTCCATGACCACGGCCCCTTTTTTCATGCCGAGTTTGCGGCCGAGCAGGTCCATGGCCTGGATGCCGTTGGTACCTTCATAAATGGATGCGATTTTGCAGTCTCGCGTCAACTGCTCAACGGGATATTCCTTGGTGTAGCCGTACCCGCCATAGACCTGCATGGCCTGGACACAGACATCATAACCCCGGTCGGTGCAGTAGGCCTTGACCAGAGGGGTGAGCAGGTCGATGAGCCCTTTCCACCGTTCGGCCTCCTCGGGGGTTTTGGCGCACTGTTCCATGTCGAACAGGTATCCCACATAATAGATGAAGCTACGCATACCGTCCACATGGGCCTTCATCCACATGAGCATCCGCCGCACATCGGGATGGCGGATGATGGCGGTCTGAGGCGCGTCCGCGTCCATCATTTTTTCCAGTTCCTTGCCCTGGAGGCGTTCCCTGGCGTAGTTGACGGCATACAGATACGCGGATGAGCCATGATTGAGGCCCTGGAGTCCAACGCCCAGACGAGCTTCGTTCATCATGTGAAACATGACCCGGATGCCCTTGTTTTCCTCGCCCAGGAGCAGACCGCGGCATTTGCCTTTGGAGCCGAAAGCCAGTGAGCAGGTGGGGCTGCCGTGAAGTCCCATCTTTTCCTCGATGCCGGTGCAGGCAACGTCGTTGTACTCGCCTATGGAGCCGTCCTCGTTGACCCAGAATTTGGGAACGATGAACAGAGAAATCCCCCGTGTACCGGCGGGCGCGCCTTCGATTCGGGCCAGTACCGGATGGATAATATTTTCCGTTAAATCCTGATCGCCGTTGGTGATAAAGATCTTGTTGCCGGTAATATTGTAGGTGCCGTCAGGATTTTTGGTTGCCGTGGTGGTCAGGGCGCCCAGGTCCGAGCCCGCGTTGGCTTCGGTGAGTACCATGGTGCCGGCCCATTTGCCGGTATAGAGATTTTTCAGAAACATTTTTTTCTGCAAATCAGTGCCGTAAAGTTCGATCATTTTGCCGGTGCCGTGTCCCAGTACGGCGTAGGCCGCAAAGGCAAAATTGGCGCCGATGAGGTATTCCCGGGCGGCCTGGGCGATGAGAATGGGCAGTCCCTGACCGCCGATTTCCGGATCTTCGCTCAAGGCGATCCATTCGCCGTCCCGGAACAGCTCCAGAGGGCGCTTGAAGGATGGCGGGGCGATGACCCGGCCGTTTTCATACCGGACGGGATTTTTATCCCCCTCCGCGTAGGTGGGCAGGATTTCCTTGATGGCGAAATTCCGGGCCTCGTTGACTACCATGTCAAAGGCCTTTTTGTTGAGATCGCTGTATTGTTCCAGCTTGGTGAGCTTTTCGGCCTCCAGTTGCTCATAGAGCACAAATTCGACGTCCCGTCGATCCGCGATATATTGGGCCATGATGATTGTTCCTCCTTAATATTTTATGATCTTATGATTGATCGCCGCAATGCGGCTTTTATTTTCAGTGCTTTCCGATAATAGATATACTGCAGATATTCTGGAAGGGAAATCCTCCCAGGTTATGGGTCAGGCCGAGTTTCGGATCTTTGAGCTGGCGTTTGTCGGCCCGTCCGTGCAGTTGCAGATACATTTCATAAATCATGCGAAGCCCGGACGCGCCGATGGGATGGCCGAAACATTTGAGTCCGCCGTCGATCTGGCAGGGCACCTGGCCGTCGCTGTCGTAAAACCCGTCCATGATATCATTAATGGCTTTACCGCGCGGAGAGATGTGAAGGTCCTCGTATGTCACCATTTCAGTAATGGAAAAACAGTCGTGCACTTCCATCATGGAGATCTCCTCCCGCGGGTTCTTGACGCCGGCTTCTTCGTAAGCCTTGAGACTGCATTTGGTGGTGGTCATGAAATGATCGCAGTCCCAGTCGTTAAAGGCGGTTTCTTCGCCGCTGCTGAGGGCAAGCTGGAGGGCCTTGACCGTGACGAAATCCTTTTTCCCAAGTTTTTTGGCGATTTCAGGCGTGGTGACAATGGCGCAGGCCGAGCCGTCGCTCACGCCGCAGCAGTCAAACAGTCCCAGTGGGTGGGCGATGATGGGCGATGCCATAATCTGTTCTTCGGTGACGACCTTGCGCAGATGGGCTTTGGGGTTTAATGCGCCGTTGGCGTGGCTTTTGGCCGAAATGTGGGCGATGGCGCGCTTGATATCGGCATCCTTGACCTTGTATTTGGCGCCATAGGCGGAAGCCAACTGGGCAAACGATCCCGGAGCCGTGAGATTCGGCCACCACTGCCACAGCAGTGACCCCGCGCTGGAGCCGCCGCCGGGAAGACCGCCGTAACCGGTATCTTTTAGTTTTTCAACGCCTAAAGCCAGGCAGATGTCATAAGCCCCGGAAGCCACCGCGTAGCAGGCGCCGCGAAACGCCTCGGTGCCCGTGGCACAGTAATTTTCCACCCGGGTGACCGGGATCATGGGCAGCCGCAGGGTGACGGCCATGGGCATGGCGGTTTTGCCCACATTGACTTCATCCATGCAGGTGCCAAACCAGGCGGCCCCGATGTCTTTTACGTCCACGCCGGCATCGGCCAGGCATTCTTCGAATGCCTCGAGCATCAGTTCTTCCGCGCCCACGTCCCATCGCTCGCCGAATTTGGTGCATCCCATTCCGATGATGGCGACTTTGTCCTTTATTCCTGTAGCCATGGTGTTTCCTCCTTGAATATTATAGCAAACCCGTCAGTTAAGAGAGTTTGAACAGTTTTCCGATGAGCTGCGATTTCATCACGTCGCCATCGATTTTCAGTTTACCCGACGAAAACGCCTGCATGGGATCGAGTTTTCCGGAAATCATGTCGACAAAATCCGTATCCGCAATGCGCAGGGAGCAGGTCGGCTTGTCGGCTTTACCGGTGTCCACGGTGCAGGTTACATCCTTGACCGTCACGGTCCAGTCGCCGCCCATGGGACCGGAAATGTGGTATTGGAACACCACATCCACTCCCTTGGCCTTTTCGGCATTAAACGCCTCGGGCATTTTTTTGAAAACATCGGCCACCGTCATACCTCCGGCGGCGCCGGCGTCAGCGGGGGCGGGTTGCGCGGCAGCGGGCTTGGGCGGCGCCATCAACTCAAACAGGGCCGCGTTGAGATCGTCGAATTCTTTTGCGCCGGTCATATCATTGATCTTGTCGATATTTTCGCTGATCTCTTCAGGTGTGGGGAAATTGGTTTCATCGCCAAGCTGGACCGCGGAGTTGGTCAGTATGGCCACCCGGTTGAAATATCCCATGCCGGTGTTAAAAATCTGTCCGCTGGCCTTACACTCGTCACTGCAAAGATAGAGCACCAGGGGCGAGACAAACTCGGGTTTCATTTTCTCGAAAATTTCGGGCGGCATGATGTCCTCGGTGAGCCGGGACGCGGCAATGGGCGCGATGGTGTTGACCTTGATGTCGTATTTCCGGCCTTCCAGTTTCAAGGTGTTCATCAAGCCCACCAGGGCCATTTTGGCGGCGGAATAATTGGTCTGGCCGAAATTGCCGTAAAGCCCGGCCGCCGAGGTGGTCATGATGATGCGGCCGAAACCGTTTTCCCTCATGGCCGTAAAGGCCGGACGGGTCACGTGGTAGGCGCCGTTGAGATGCACCGCCATGACCGCAGCCCAGTTTTCCGGATCCATTTTGAGAAAACTCTTGTCCCGCAGGATGCCCGCGTTGTTGATCAAAATGTCCACGCGGCCGAAGGCGTCAATGGCGGTCTTGACGATGTTTTCGCCGCCTTCGGGGGTGGCCACGTTGTCGTAATTGGCCACGGCCTTTCCGCCGAGGGCTTTGATTTCGTCAACAACCTTGTCGGCGGCCGAGGATGAGCCGCCGCCGGAGCCGTCCCTGGCACCGCCCAGGTCGTTGACCACAACAAAAGCGCCCCGTTTGGCCAGTTCAAGGGCGTAAACCCTTCCCAGTCCGCCGCCCGCGCCGGTAATGATGGCCACCCGGCCGTTGAAATTGATCTTGTTCATCTCTTCAGCAGCCCCGGGTACCGGTGCGGCCTTCCAGAAATAATTGACAAAACCGCGTTCCTTGTCTTCGTTGCGCTTGCGAAACACCATCCGGACCGGCAGACCGACTTTAAGGTCTTCCTGTTTGCAGTCCGTGAAATCCGCCATGAAACGGCCGCCGCCTTCAAACTGGATCATGCCGTACTTGTGGGGCGGTTCCAGGGAAACGGCCAGCAAATCGCCGGTGAAGGTTTTGACTTTTGCCGGCACATCGGCGAATTCATAATCATCCTGGCTGTGTTTGGCTGTGCACGCCGGGTTGACGCAGACCTGGGTCTTGGGAAATTGGGCGGTGCCGCATTCCCGGCATTTGCCGCCCACCAGCCCGAGCAGCATCTTGCGCCGCCGCCAGAGCACGGTCAGGGCCGTCTGGGTAGGCGATTCGGCCCGGATCCCCATCTCCGGATTGATCAGGTTCCTGAATACAAGAAATTTTGAATAATTATCCGTAGTCTCCTTGAGTTCCAGGGTGTTCTTGAATTTATCCCTTTCCGGAAGTTTTTCGATCTTTTCGGTGACCTCGAACAAGAAGGCGTTGCACCCCTGACCGAAGCTTGCCATCAGGATGCGATCTCCGGGTTTGGCTTCATCTAAAGCCTTTGTCAGCATGAGCATTGGATGGGCGCATCCGGTTTCACCGCAGACTTCATGAAGGTTTTCGATGACTTTTTCCTTGGCGGCTCCGAGTTTTTTGGCGATATTGGCATGCTCCGCCTTGAAGAAACACGGATAGACCAGCCTGTCCACCTGGTCCATGGTCATGTTGAGTTTTTTAAGCAGCCCGGTGACCGCTTCGGGAATGATTTTCGAATACCCCTCATCCCGGATCCAGCGCTCCTCCCAGTTGTAATCATATTTTTTCTGGGCGCCCCGGTAATGGTCCACAAAATCATAGGATACGGAATAGGAGCCCTTGAATTCGGCGATGACGTTCTCATCGCCCACCGTCAGGGAGGCCGCACCGTCGCCGAACCACATTTCATGGAACCAGGCCGGTTTGGTTTCCCGCATGTCGGATGCCGTAACGAGGATGTTTTTCCTGGCCCCGCCCATGACCGATTCCAGGGCAGTGAGAAGGGCCGTGGACCCGGCTTTCTGGGACGCGGTGAAATCGGATGTCAGAATATCATCTCTTAGGTTTAATGCCGTGGATACGATGCCCGCGTTCTGCCGGTCCGCGAAGGGCAGGGAGGTGGACGCCAGAAAACAGGCGTCAAGTTTGTTTTTATCAAGACCCTTGAGGCAATCCCGGGCCGCGGCCACCGCCATGGTGACGGCATCCTCGTCCCAGTTGCACATGGACCGCTCGCCCTGGGCCACCATGATCAGGGCCGGGGCGAACCACCCCATGCTCTGGTATATGGCCATCCGGTTTAATCTTAAGCGGGGGATGTATGCGCCGTAAGATGTGATTCCTATCATTTTTGGTCTCCTCTATAAATGTTTCGCATATCGGTTTATATGTTTTATCATTTTTTTAATTAATGTTTTTAGCGGTTACATTTTAAAAAGTTTCCCGATGAGCTGGGATTTCATGACATCCCCGTCGATTTTCAGCTTGCCCGAGGTGTATGCCTGCATGGACGGCAGTGTCCCGCTGATCATGTCCAGAAAATCCGTGTCGGCCATTTTCAGGGTGCAGGTGGGCTTGCCATGGACACCCGCTGAAACAATGCATTCCCCGTCTTTGATGTCGCAGAACCAGTCGCCTCCGCCGGGTCCCGAAATATGGTACTGGAACACCACCGTGACGCCCTTGGCGGCATCCTTGTTGAACGCGCCGGGCATGGCGGCAAATACATCGGCCACCGACCCCGTCTTTTTGGCGGCGGACTCGGCGGTGGCGGCCGGCGCGGAAAAGGCGTTGATCATGTCGCCTACTTGTTCGTTGAGTTCGAAATATTCCTTTCCGCCTTTAAGGGCGCCGATTTGATCCAGATGGTCCGCGACTGCTTCCACCGCGGGGATGGATTTGCCGTCGCCAAGCACGATTCCCTTGCCTGTAATCACGGCGGCCCGGTTGAAAAATCCCATGCCCGCGTTGTAGATATAACCGTCGACCTTGCATTTTTCCGAGCAGAGATAAAGCACCATGGGAGAGACGAATTCGGGTTTGAGTTTTTCAAAGAATTCCTTTGGCAGGATATCTTCGGTCAGCCGGGATGCGGCGATGGGCGCCACGGTATTGACCAGAATATTGTATTTTTTTCCTTCGATTTTCAAGGTGTTCATCAGGCCGAGGAGTCCCATTTTGGCCGAAGAATAGTTGGTCTGGCCGAAATTGCCATACAGACCCGCGGCCGATGTGGTCATGACGATGCGGCCGTATCCCTTTTCCCGCATGACGGCAAAGGCGGGTTTGGTGACGTTGTAAGCGCCGGTCAGGTGGACATCGATGACCGCCTGCCAGTTTTCGGGGTCCATTTTGAGGAAACTCTTGTCCCGCAGGATGCCCGCGTTATTGATCAGGATATCCACGGTGCCGAAGGCGTCCATTGCTGTCTTGACGATATTTTCACCGCCTTCGGGCGT
The DNA here is from genome assembly GCA_003597945.1 of Desulfobacteraceae bacterium. Classification (GTDB taxonomy): domain Bacteria; phylum Desulfobacterota; class Desulfobacteria; order Desulfobacterales; family Desulfosalsimonadaceae; genus SURF-33. Next base: position 15,854 of record QZJS01000057.1, read on the forward strand.
GGCCACGTTGTCGTAGTTTGCCACGGCCTCGCCGCCGGCGGCCTTGATCTCATCCACCACCTTGTCCGCGGGGCCCTTGCCGGCGCCAGCGCCGTCCCGGCTGCCGCCGAGATCGTTGACTACAACCTTTGCCCCCCGTTTGGCCAGCTCAAGGGCGTAAACCTTTCCAAGGCCGCCGCCGGCCCCGGTCACAATGGCCACCCGGCCGTCAAAACGAATTTCTTCTTTCAAAATGTCGCCGTATTCACAAAGACCGTTGGTGATGACGTCCGCATTGGTTTTTGTATTGGTGACTTTCCAGACCGCCTTGCCGTCTTCGGTTTTCCAGATCTGAATTTTGATGGGATCTCCGGGGTAAAGCGGTTTGGAAAAGCGGCATTTCAGGCGTCGAAGCTTTTCGGGTTCGCCGGGGATCAGGTTCTGGATCAATGCCCGGCAGGCATAGCCATAAGTGCAGAGTCCGTGCATGATGGGTTTTTCAAACCCGGCCATCTTGGCAAATTCCGGGTCAGCGTGCAGGGGAAACAGATCGCCGGACAAACGATAGATCAGGGGCTGGTCCGGCGAGGGCTGGGCGTCGATCTCGAAATCCGGCTTTTTTTCCGGGAAGGCAAAGACTTCCGCGGGCGCGTTCTGGCCGCCGAATCCGCCGTCCAGCCGACAGAAAATCGACAGCGTGCTGGTGAAAAGCTTTTTACCGGAGGAGTGATACGTTTCACTTTCACCGATGACCAGGGCGCCTTTGCCTTTGCCCTTGTCATACATATGGGTGATTTTTCCTTCGGTGGTCAGGGTCCCTTCAACGGGAATAGGGTTGTGGAAGATCAGGTCCTGCTCGCCGTGAACGATGCCGGCGAGATTGACATTGGCATTGACCCCGATATGAGAAAGGAAATCAAAAATCGTGGCAATGGAAAACGTGGGGATGACTTTCAGATTCTTTTCATAGGTGTATTCGGGTTCTGAAAATCCGGCACCCACGCCGAGCGCGTAAAGCACCACATCCTTCCATGTGTAATCTTTGGTGACGGGACCGATTTTCTTCCCGACGGCATCAAGGTTCAGCGCCATTTTGGATCCTCCTTCGTTTGTTTTGGATATGTTGATATCAACAAAAACAGTTAGCCGTTCGTACATTTACAATACAGGTACCATATTTAAAAACGTCTGCAGAAAACGTTAGCTGGTGTGAGATTCGCATGATTATCCGTCTCAATTTTTTGGGATAATGCGGATAACAGGGAGAAGATTTTCATTTGATTTTCATGGAATGATCATATCGTCATCCTTAAGAAGGGTCCCCATAGATTGATGAAATTTTTTCAACTCTTTTTCTAATCAATTTGTTCCATCAAATGATGGAGCCATAATATGCTCTTTCGAAACAGGTGTCAAAAGTTTTTTTTAACAAAGTTTACAAAAATTATTTTACGTTATTGACTTCATATGGACGAGCGTTTACAGTTTTCAAACGATTGATGGAAACGATTGATTGAAATACAATGCCGAACACGGAAACAGGAGTGATAAGATGACAAACAAAGGGGCGCTGGCCGGGTTAACCGTTCTGGATCTGTCCCGGCTGCTGCCGGGACCGTTTTGTTCGATGATTCTTTCGGATCACGGGGCGCGGGTGATCGCCATAGAGGATAAACGTTTTGCTTCCGAGGCCGGGGCCAATGCCGGGGTATACCGGAACAAAAAACACATGACCCTGAACCTGAAAAAAGAAACCGGCCGCAAGATTTTTCTGGAAATGGCCCGGCAGGCCGATATTATCCTGGAAGGTTTCCGCCCCGGGGTAACCCGACGGCTGGGCGTGGATTATGATACGGTATCGCAAATCAATCCGAAGATCATTTACTGTTCCATTACCGGCTACGGGCAAACCGGCCCGTACCGTGACACGGTAGGACATGATGTTAATTATCTCAGCATTGCCGGCGTTCTGGATCTGATCGGCGTCAAGGACGGTCCTCCCTGCATCCCCGGTATTCAGATTGCCGATATGGCCGGCGGTGCGCTTTATGCGGTGGTCGGTATTCTGATGGCCCTGCACGCCCGACAAACCACCGGCCGGGGGCAGTATATCGACATCTCCATGACCGACGGAAGCATGAGTCTGCTGACGCTGGTACTGAGCCTTACCAATCTTACCGGACGGCCGGCACGCCGATCCGATTCATTTCTATCCCATCGGTATGCGTGTTACCATGTATATGAAACCGCGGACCATCGATATCTCTCCATCGGCGCGGTTGAAAACCGTTTCTGGAAAACCATCTGTGATTATTTCAACGTTCCGGAATATATTCCCCTCCAGTATGATGAGGCGCGGAGACAAGAAATTTTTGATTTCATGGAAAATCAATTCCGGCAAAAGACCCTTTCTGAGTGGGAACTTGAACTGGCTGATCTCGAGATCTGCTGGGCCCCGGTGAGAACCGTGGATGAGGCCATGGCCTCTGAGCTGTTTAAAGCGCGTGAAATGGTTGTAGAGATCAGGGATGACAAGGGGCATGATTCAAAGGGAATCGGCACCCCGGTCAAGCTGAGCGACACGCCGGGTTCGGTGCGGACGCCGCCGCCTGGCTTTGGTGAAAACACAAAAGAGATCTTAAGATCTTTCGGCTATTCCAATGACAGCATTAAAGAATGGGAAGCATCCGGAGTGATCTGAGAGATTTTATAAAGTAACGCATCCTGAGCACGAATCATATTCCAAAAACTGATTATCGGTTTTCCGGAACCGGTTTGATCGGCCACCAGGCAAAGGCGCGCGATCATTTGAAAGGCAAAACATATGGCATCATCTCTTGAAAAGGCAAAACAGAACCCGGACTCCATGAAGGCGAAAATCCTGACCGCGGCCCGGAGAATCTTCGGCGAATACGGTTTTCACGGCACCACAACGCGCATGATCGCAAAAGCCGTTGATATCGATATTTCAACGCTCTATTATCACTGGGGGGAGAAAGGGGATCTTTATGAGGCGGTGATCCGGGACATCAGCGAGGGACTGCGCCAGAAGCTCATTGAAGTCGAGAAAATCGTCAAGGGCCGGCCCCTTGAGGAGCGTCTTGAAATCGCCATCGAGGAGATGTCGGATTATCTGTTCGCCAATCCCGAAATATCCAACATCACCCTGTTCCGCTATTTCACAAAGACCCGGCACGGCAGCATTTTTGACTTCAAGGTGCCGGAATACATCGGCGACATCGCCTATTCCATGGGGCTTTCCAGCGACCGGAAAAATGTCCCCAATGACGCGAAAATGAAAGTGCTGGCCATCATGAACGCCATCCACAACTTTGTTTCCGGAGAAAATTTTTTCCGGCCCATGTTGGGCGTCGACCGGGAAACCTATATCCGGATGTCAAAAGAGACGCTGAAATTTTTCAACCTGTCGGCGTTTACCTGATCCGGTTGAATCAAAAATCCTTTTATCTCTTGACGGCCTTGTAAAAAGTCCAATATCTGCGTTACGCGCAATCTCTCAGAATTTCACGTACGCTAAGTACGCTGCCTTCTTCGATATTGCGCAAGCCTTGATCTTGAACTTTTTACAAGGCCGTCCGATGGCGACTTTCTACGAGACTATCATCTCTTGTCCCATCCGCAAACTCGGATTTGAGGAAAACAAATCAATCCAGGACCATCAGATTCAGTGAATCGATGTATTCGGTGTCCTGTGCGTCCATGATCTCTATTATCCGCCGGTGCATCCGCTGTTTATGCTCTCCGAAGATGCCCCGTTTCTTCTGAAAGCTCCGGGCGAAGGTAAGGGCTTCTTCCATAAGCGACGCGGCATCCGGGCACGCCTTTTGAATCACATGACTGGTCTCAAGCTCGGCCGCGGCGGCTCTTTTTCCGGTCAGTTTCAATTCATTGAACTTGTATTCGGGAATGGCCTTGCGCACAAACGCGATCATGCCGGGAAGAAAGGGGATACCCAGATCGACTTCCGGAAAACAGAAATAACCCCTGTCGGCCTTCATGAACCGGAAATCACACGCGCATGACAGTATGGCCCCGTTTCCGAAAGCGTGACCGTTGATGGCGGCGATGACCGGCACCGGCAGGGTCAGAATTTTTTTAAATACCGCGTTCATGCCGTACATGAAATCCTTGATGTTTCCAAAAGCCTGGTTCTGCATCTGGACCCCGAGCCAGTCGATATCGACCCCCAGGGACCAGCAACGGTCGTCCGTGGAAGTGACGACAACGGCCCGGATGTCGGCGTCCGTCATAATGTCATCAAGGGTCTGAAGCATGATTTTTGAAAATTCAAGATTCTGACGGTTTTCACCGTTGTTCATTGCCACAACGGCGACGGCGCCGTCCTTTTTCCATTCAACGATCGCCATGATGGGCCTCCTTAATAAGTTGCGATGGTTTCCCCGTGCGGATTTCTTCAAGGCGGTTGATGATCTTCTGCTGAATGGCCAGCAGGTCCTGTTTGAGAATCATCAATTCCTCCATTCGTTCATTGATTTCTTTGAGTTTTCTTTCGCCGAACGCCAGGCTGGTTTTCAACTGTTCGATTTCATCCTTGTTGAATTCGGCCAGCCCGATCATTTCAGCGATTTCATCCAAGGAATATCCCAGGCGTTTGCCCCTCATGATGAGTTTAAGGCGGGTGCGGTCCCGTCTGGTATAAACACGGTGATTCCCCTTGGTCCTCCCGGGCAGGATCAAGCCTTTTTCCTCGTAGAAGCGAATGGCGCGGGTGCTGATATCGAGTTGTTCGGCAATGTCTGAGATGGTCAGCAGGATGTTCTCTTTTGGTTTGTTGTCCATGGATGCGGTCCTTTTCGGTTATGGCGTTTTTAACATGTCAATTCGCCGAAAACGGCAAGGGAACTGAGACGACCAACAATACGGCATTTCACCGTGGTGTTTTTGAGCACGTCTTTGCCGTTGATCAACACCCGGATATAATTTTCGCTGACGCCGGTAAGATGGCCTGTGGCCGGGTCCCGGCGGGATTCAATAACGACGTTTACGGTCTCGCCGATCATTTTTTCATAAAACGCCGCTTTTTTTTCCAGACCAAGGCGGGTGAGAGTCGCGGCACGGGATTTGATTTTTTGCGGCGACACCTGATCAGAAAAGCGCGCAGCTGGGGCCGGTTCCCGCCGTGAGAAGGGAAATACGTGAAGATAGGTCACCGGCATGGATTTCAGCAGGGCCAGGGTTTTTTCAAACGCCGCATCGGTTTCCCCGGGAAATCCAACCATCACGTCGGTGCCGATGGCGGCTTGCGGCATGAGGCGATGGATTTGCATTATCCGCTCGAAAAATATTTCAGAAGAATAGGGCCGGTTCATTTTTTTCAACACGCCATTGTCGCCGCTTTGCAACGGGATATGCCAGTGGGGGCAGATGCTCCCTGAATCGACCGCAAATGACAACAGCGCGTCCGTGATTTCAATCGGCTCGATGGAGCTCAGACGGACGCGCGGGATCAGGTTGTTTTTATGGATATGGGTCAGAAGCTGATGCAGATTCATTGACGGTAAGAAATCGGCGCCCCATCGTCCGATATGTATCCCCGTCAGCACCACTTCATGACATCCCTTATCGCCAAAAAATTTAATTTCATCGGCGATGCTTTGCATGGGCCGGCTGCGGCTCGGTCCCCGGGCATGGGGAACGATGCAGTAAGTGCAGAACTGATCGCAACCATCCTGAATCTTGATAAACGGACGGGAGCGGGCGCCGGTCGCCGGAAATCCGGAATCTCCAAAAATGCGTTGTGCGCTGATATCGGCGCGGATGATCACCGGTTCGGCGTTTTTAACCGGTAAACCGTTATGGAGGCATTCCGGAAATTTTGTTTTATCCGCGTTTCCAATGATGTAGTCAATGCCCTCGATCTTTGCCAGTGAACCGGGTTCGGTCTGGGCAAGACAGCCGGTGGCGATAATTACCGCGCCCGGATGGGCGCGGATAGCGCGGCGGATCATTTGTCGCGACTGCGTGGCGGCTTTTCTGGTCACGGAACAGGTGTTGATGATCACCATGTCCGGGAGGGCGTCCGCTGTTGTGTTTAACCTTCCGGTTTTGACCCAATCGCCGCGGATCACATCGGATTCATACTGATTAACCTTACATCCAAGGGTTTTTATATGAATCGTTACGGGGTTGCCCGAGATTTCAGTCATTGATAAATCCACCCGCTATGATCAGGTCATCATCATCATAGGCCACCGCAACCTGGCCGGGAGCTACGGCCGGTTGGGGTTTTAAAAACCGGATCATGGCGGTCTTATCCTCAAGTGGTTCGATTACGGCCGGGACCGCCGTATGCCGGTATCTTATCTGTACCAGAACCGGCATGGAGCCGGAGGGTTCAGGGAGCATCCAGTTTATATTGACCAGACGGCAATCGGATCGGTAGCGTTCCTCCCTGAATCCCACCGTGACGGTATTTTTTACCGGGTCGATCCCCAGAACGTAATAGGGCTTTTTTGCAGGACAGTTAAGGCCTTTGCGCTGTCCCACGGTATAGCGGTGAACACCGTTATGTTCGCCGATGATCCTGCCGGTCGACGTAATGATGGGGCCGGGATTTTCCTGGAACTTCCCGGTGGATGACAGGAAATCAAGATAATCGCCTTCGGCAATAAAACAGATATCCTGGCTTTCCGACGCGGATAAGGGCTGCAGTCCTTTTTTTCGGGCCAGGTCCCGTACCTGAGTTTTTGTCATCTCCCCGAGGGGAAAAAGGGCAGAAGCAAGTTGCTGTTGGGACAAAAGAGCCAGGAAATAGGACTGGTCCTTTTCGGCATCCACACCTCTTTTAACGTGATATCGTTTTTGATGGGTTTGCGTGATACGGGCGTAATGTCCCGAGGCCAGATGGGATGCGCCCAGATCCCTTGCAATATCGGCAACCCGACCGAATTTGATCCGCGCATTGCAGATCATGCAGGGGTTAGGCGTTTTCCCCGAGATATAATCATCGATGAAATAATCGATAATATGCTGTTGAAAGGCCGGACGACAGTCGACCATCATAATGGGAATGTCGAGCTGCCTGGAGATGGCCGACATGGGATGGGAGCCGTCCGCATCGAGCTGGAAGCATCCAGCGGAAAGCGTAGCCCCTTGATATAAAAAAGGTGCTTTGGCGTGTGTTTTTTCATACCCGGTCAGGAAATGGATGCCGATGATGTCTTTGAATTGATGTTTGAGAAGATAAGCGGCCACAAGGGAATCGATGCCGCCGCTGAGCGCAACAGCTATTTTTCCCGTCATTTAAAAAAAGGTTTCGGTTGTGGGTTTGATTTCCATGGCCCGGGTCACACAAGTCGTGATGCACAGCTCGCAGACGCTGCACTTGTCTTTATCAAAGCCCACGGTCATTTCCGGCCGCTGGACCGCAAGTGCGCCGGTTGGGCAGACCGCCGTGCAGGCGCCGCAGTGGATGCACCGCTCTTCATTACGGTTGATCTCTGAAGAGGCGTTTTTAACAATAACGCCCTGATCCTTGAGATACTGGACACCGCTTTTGAAGTTTTTCCGTGATCCCGACAATTCCAGAACCATGATCCCCTCCTTGCGGGGCAGAATCTTGGCCTTGAGAATATTAAATGTCAGGTCATGAAGCCTGACCAGATTGCAGATCATCGGTTTTTCAACCTCTCTGCTCGGAAAATGGAGGACAAGCAGCTTGGAATACAAATTCATTCCCTCCGTTGATGAAAAAAATAAATTTCGCTATGGCAATTTATGATGCGCGTTTTTAAGCCGATCCGAGCCCACAGGAAAATCCGGTCTGAAGCCTCGCCCGACAAGAAGAATGCGGCGCCGCGGTCAGGAAAATGTCTGTCGGCCTGCACGGTCTTTCTGTATAGAAATGCATTGGGTATGTCAACAGGAGATCGGAAATCAAGGCTGGCGTCAGGATAAAAAGACCGCCGGGAGAGACGGCGCACTCCGGCGGTCTGCATAAAGGTAAAAAAGTCAGAGCTTATGCGGTTTTAAAACATATACCCGAATGTCAGTTCGCCCACGGGGATGATTTCTTGATCGCTTTTTGTCGGAGCATTATACTGTTTGTGATCCCAGTCGACATAGGCGGCGCCAAGACCGATGCATACATCCATATTTTCATTTACCACCATCAGGCGATATCCGAGCATCAGGCCGTAGATCCGTCCAATTTCCGTCAGTCCTTTGTTTTTATCGTCATAATAGGCGCCGGCAACAGCCAGATAAGGGCTGTTTCCCTCTACGTTCAGATAATAGGAAAGGGCGCCGCCGATACCCGCGTCATTTCCCATGATTTTAACTGACAGATTGTTAAACCGTACTTCAATGCCGCCGCCTAACTCAACACCGTCATCACTGGCCACCAGTCCAAGGCGGGGACCAAAACGGAGTGGTTTTTTCGCAACGGCTTTCTTATCGGTTTCTGCATCGCCTTTGACCATGCGTGCGTAAGCGGCTTCCGCGTCATGGGGAAGAACTGCCATGCCGAGAAGTGTTTTAAGGTTTTCCAGCGGGATTTTTTCAATTACGCCCTGATGATCCCCTTTATAATCCGTGACAACATGCTTGATTTCCTGGTTGCTTTCAACGTCGACAAGAATGGTTTCTACGGAATATACGTTATCAATATGACCGTAAATACCATAAATCACGTAATCCACGTTGAGCAGTTTTCCATATTCAACCGCGCATGCAAGATTGGTGCATGGCGTCGCGCCGAGTCCTTTTCGCATGGCAATGTTTCTGCTCATTTCACTGGAAGCCAGAACATCATAGACATCCAACAGATCCAGGGCTTCAGTAAACCGGATGGTAAGGTCTTTGCCTTCGGATTCGCCAATCACGGTGGAGCCTTCATCCACATGGAGTGATAAGAACGCGCAGCTTGGTTTTTCCGCGCCATATAACGGCACGGTCAGCATAACGAAGCAGCATAAAAATAATAATACGGATAGTGGTTTACGATCCATTTCCAACCTCTCCTTGTTGTATAAATTAAGAGTTTGCATGTAATGCCAATCAGGCGATGGTTTTTAACAGTCAAAAGCGGTTTAGCCGAATGTGAAAAACGTTAATATATTAAATAAATAATCAAGATTTTTCCAAATGCGGTATGTAAATGATTTTTAAAACACGGGTTTGAGAAAAGTACGAGTTTTGGCTTATATTCTTGTATCATTGTTTCCGGTGCATTTCAATATAATAAAGCTGTTGACGTGGATCTTTTTTAAAAGACAGGCCGTTGGGTTTAGATAAAAAACTGATATTGATGCTATTATTGATTTAAACGGACCCGAGGCGTGTTGGGAAACCGGTCGAGAATCGTGTATCAAAAAACCGATGATCGGATTAGCGAAGGCATGTCAAAGGATTTCAGGAAGGGATGGGTAGAGAAAGGATGGAAAAAAATCAGCGGCAAAGGCTGTTTATTTGCCGCCTTGAGTTGGTAATTATGCATATGATCCGGCAGGGATCAAGCCGGGTGTCGCATGCAGGAGCTCTATTCGGGTGATAGGGAGTTTTCTTCCTGAACCAGCATGGTTGATGGATCAAGGCCGACAACGGTTCTCTCCTTCGCATTCGTCTGACCGGTGGTGTATTGCTTGACCAGAATACGCGTTTTTTCCGGAACCATCCCGAGAATCTGATCGAAAATGGCGCTGAACTCATCACCGAATTCATCGGCTACGTCAAGGACATCAAATGCTTCCCGGGCATGGCGACCCACCGAAAACCAGAAGTTGATGGCATTTTCTCCGGCAAATGATTTCAGTCGGTGCAGTTTCGGGTAAATGGCGGCATCTATGGCCAGTCCGTCAATAATGATCATATCGGGGACAAAGACATTTTGCGTTTTGAGCTCAGTAACGCGATGTTGAAGTTTTTCGAAACCGAAACTTTCGATTTCAAATGTCATGATAAAACGTCGGGTCAGAAGCTCTTCCCACAATCCGGCCTGCTGGTCAGCCGGAAACGATGCGGTGAGTTTTTGAAAGAGCTCAATATACCATAAATTCACCTTGTCAACCGGGTCCTGAACGCTGACATGAAGAACTTTTTTATCCGTCAGCATCGCGCGCAGGGCCATCTGGACGAGGAAGGCGGTTTTCCCGATCCCGGGCCGTGCGATCACGGCGCCGAAACTGCCTGTGGCGGCAGCCTGTGTTTCGCTGCTGTTTAAAAATTTTAACGGATCTTTTAAAATAAGTTGTTTTTTAATCATCAAAACGCTCCTTCTCGTCCGTTTAGTGGAATGCGCCCCTGACGCATGCCGATGGTCAAAACCGGTGGCGGTCGGCTTATGAGCCGGTTTTGGCTTTTTTCTCTTCTTTTTCTCGAAGTTTGTCCAGCACGGATTTCGGGACCTGCTTGTACGCGTCGAATTCCATGGTGAACTGCGCCTTGCCCTGGGTTAAAGATCTCAGGACGGTGGCATATCCGAACATTTCCGCCAGTGGGACCCGTGCTTCAATAACGGTCGTATACCCCACATCATGGGCACCGATGATGATGCCGCGGCGCTGATTCATGGATCCCATTACATTGCCCTGGAATTCGCCGGGTGTTTCCACGACCACCTTCATGATCGGCTCCAGCAGAATAGGGGAGGCTTTGACGTAACCCTGTTGAAAAGATCCGCGGGCCGCCGCCTGGAAAGCGATATCCGAGGAATCAACGGTATGGGAAGCCCCGTCATTGATGACGACCTTTATCCCCGTGACGGGATATTTCATGTAGGGGCCTTTTTCAAGGCATGCCTTGAATCCTTTTTCACATGCAGGGATGAACTGGGTCGGGATCGATCCGCCGGTGACCTTGTTTTCGAAAATAAAATCCTGATCCGGCGCCGGTTCCAGATAACCGCTGATCCGGCCATACTGACCGGAGCCGCCGGTCTGTTTTTTATGGGTATAATCAAATTCGCTTCTGGCGGATATGGTTTCCCGGTAAGCCACGCGGGGTTCGCCGGAAATAATGTCGGACTGGTATTCCCGCTTCATGCGTTCAAGGTAAATTTCAAGATGGAGCTCGCCCATTCCTGAAATAATGGTCTCGTTGGTCTCCTCGTTGGTAAATGCCCGAAATGTTGGATCTTCCTTGGTAAACCTGCTCAGCGCCTTGGCCATGTTTTTTTCGGATTGCAGGTTGACGGGTTTGATGGCCAGGGAGATCACCGGTTCCGGAACAAACATCGATGTCATGGAAAGATTGAGTCCCGGTGCGGCAAAGGTGTCGCCGGACGAACAGTCGATCCCGAAAAAGGCGCCGATATAGCCCGCCGAGATGCGCTCCACGTCTTCCATCTGATCCGCGTGCATGCGGACAATCCGGCCAACCTTTATTTTTTGACGGTTGCGCATATTAACGGCGACATCACCTTTTTTCAACATGCCCTGGTACAGCCGGATATAGCTGAGCTGTCCGTAGTGCCCGTCTTCGAGTTTGAATGCCAGTGCAACGAGGGGATCATCAGCTTTGCCGGACAGGATAATCTGTTTTTCGGGATCATCGATGTCCATGGCGATATTTGAAACGTCCATAGGAGAGGGCAGAAAGTGGGTGACGGCATCGAGCAGGGTCTGAATGCCTTTATTTTTATATGCGGAGCCCATCAGAACCGGCGTTATTTCCCGTTTCAGGGTGCCGGTGCGGACGGCCGACATGAGAAGGCGTTCGGTGATCTCCGTCTCTTCCAGCACGGCTTCGGTAAGTTCATCGGAAAACATGGTAGCGGCATCAATCAGGATATCACGCTTTTCACGGGCAAGATCCAGCAGATCGGCCGGGATGGCTTCTATCCTTACGGCATCGCCGTAATCACCGTCAAAATAGACGGCTTTCATTGAAATTAAATCGATGACGCCTTCAAAACCGGCTTCCTGGCCGATGGGAATCTGGAGGGCAACGGCATTATGATGCAATTTTTCCCGGAGCTGGGTGATGACCCGGAAAGGGTCGGCCCCGCTTCTGTCGCATTTGTTCACAAAGGCGATACATGGCACGCGGTAACGCTTCATCTGCTGGTCCACGGTGATGGACTGGCTCTGAACACCGCCCACCGCGCACAAGACCAGAATGGCCCCATCGAGCACCCGCAATGCCCGCTCCACCTCGATGGTAAAGTCGACATGTCCGGGCGTGTCGATGATATTGACCTCGTGATCCCCCCACTGGCAGTACGTGGCGGCGGATGCAATGGTAATACCCCTTTCTTTTTCCAGTTCCATGGAATCCATGGTGGCGCCGACGCCGTCTTTTCCCCTGACCTCATGGATCCGATGGATGCGTCGGGTCATAAAGAGAATTCGTTCGGTCAATGTGGTTTTACCGGAATCGATATGCGCGCTGATACCAATGTTTCTTACTTTTTGAATATCCGTATTCATTTTTTCCAACACATGTTTTGTTTATAATGTCAAAAGTAACTAATCAGAACCCGTGAAAAATTTATAAATTTAACTGATTATTTTTTATAAGTCAATAAAAATTATTTTCAGAAGAGATCAATTACCTTCAGACCCCGTCGGGCAGAATCAGGCGGTCGATAATCAACCCGAAAAAGGAATCATTATGATTACTCGAAAAGATCCAGCCGAGATGCGTTTGGCAAAAACGGCATTCGGTGATTTGCCAGCAATAACCCGGAAACCAGCAAAACTCAATGGATGAAGGTCCGATGGGGTCGCATCCGTCCGCGGATTTAAAACAGCCGATTTCAAATACGATGCCATGGGGATTGGCAAATGTGTGCATGTGCTGCCCTTTGACCTCTATTTGCGCGGAGCAATGAGTAATTATCCGTCGGCATTGGCTGCACAGTATAAAACCGTTTTCATCAGATGATCGATCCCTGAGGGTTTGCTTATCTTTTACAGGGGCGGATCCTGATCCTGATTTGTTTTCCGGTGAAATCCTGAATAACGGCAATTTGCTGGATAATGAAATCATTTTGAAACAATTCATCCGCATGTTAAATAAAAGTATCTTATTATGTATCATCTGTTTTTTGGAAAAATTTGTCAATCCGGAAAGCCCGACATCCGGCAAAGGTTTCAGGCCATCAGCACAATTTTTGCAAGCAACCGTTGTTTTATTGAAAAGTTGTGTTCCCATGTAAAAATCTTCGGTTCATATTGACAGGTGATTGATCATGAAATAAATTCACACGATTCTGATATGAAGTTTACATCCACCCGTTTCAGCAAAGAAATGATGCATCGGGTGTTTCGATTTCCTTTTTTTCTCGGGTTATTTCAACATGTGCGGTATTTGCGGGATTGTCTCCTCCTTGCTGTCTGCAGACGATATTTGCCGTCGGCTTGACGCAATGAATGCTTTACAGGGGCATCGGGGTCCGGATGACCGGCGCCAGGAAGTCTTTTCGATTTCAGGGTCAAAAGTTGGACTGGGGTTTGTCCGTCTGTCCATTTTAGATATAGAAACCGGAATGCAGCCTTTAAAGTGCATGTCGGATCAGTCCGCCATTGTTTGCAATGGACAAATATATAATTACATCGAACTCCGCGATCAGGTTGTAAATGAGCCCTTTGTATCCAGAGGCGATATTGAAGTTGCCCTTCATTTGTACCGTATAAAAGGGATTGAATTTTTAAATGATTTAAACGGCATGTATGCGGGGGCCATTTATGACCCCGCACACCGGAGGCTGCTGCTCTTCCGTGATCGTTTCGGTATCAAGCCTTTATATTACACATTTGCGCAAGGCGGCTTGGTTTTTTCATCCGAAATAAAACCACTGCTGGCCGGCAGCGACATCAGAAAAGAATTAAACCTTGCCCGGCTGAGCACTTATTTTACCTACCGCTACGTACCCGGCGATGAAACGCTTTTCAAAGGGGTGTATAAATTGCCGCCGGGCAGTTACCTGATTTATGACATCGATACAGGTACTCACCGAATTAGTCGTTACTGGGAATACCGGCTGGATAAGGTCGACAGCAGGATATCCATAGATGATGCGGCGGATGCGTTTGAGACGATCTTTTCGGATGCGGTTCGAATCCGCATGCGCTCTGATGTCGAAGTCGGGTGCCTGATCAGCGGCGGTATCGATTCGGCCGCCGTTTCCGCTTCGGTGGGCCGGATACAGCCGGATGTCCGTCTTTTTACCATCGGTTTTGAGGATAATCGTTATAATGAAATTCCCGCCGTTGTTGATTTCACGAAAAGCATGACCGAAACCCTGGGGTCCGCCCGGCTTTTTTCCCGGACATGCCGGAAACAAAATCTGGAGCAGCTTCCCGGGATTATTTATTCGCTGGAGGAACCGATTTCTCTTGGAACGGTAATTCCTACCGATATGGTCTGCGATATGGCGGCCCGGCAGTTGAAAGTCGTCCTCACGGGAGAGGGCGCGGATGAAATATTCGGCGGATACCGTAAATTCGTCATTGAAGCCGCCGTGTCCCGGTTTCCGGAGATGACCCGTCAGCACCAGGAAGCCTGCCTGAATTCGTATCCGGAGCTGAAACGGTTTTTATCCGACATACCAACAGATCCTGCACAGCGTTATATTCGGACCGAGGCACTGTTCTCTTTGGATCAGATCCGGCGGCTGACCGGTTGCGCGATTATGGATGATCCCATGCCCGACGATGTTCGGCCCCTGTTAGCCGGCGTCGAAGATCCGGTCAACCAGATGATCGCCTTTGAAGCCCGCATGCGTCTGCCGGAATACGTGGTGTTGCGGCTGGACCGATTGTCCATGCGCCATTCCCTTGAAGCCCGGACCCCGCTGCTGGATTTCCGCCTGGCGGAATTCGCGGCAACCCTGCCTGTTAATTTCAAAATTGATCTTATAAAACAGCAGGAAAAATTCATCTGCCGTTTTGCCTATTTAAAACACGGCATCATCGACCGCAAAACCGCGATGCGGGCCAAGCAGCCGTTTACCATTCCCTTAACGGCCTGGCTTCTGGAAAGACAAAACCTGCCCGATGTCTTTTGCGACATTCTTTACGGCAACATGATCGCCCGTCATGGCATATTAAATCCAAAGGTAGTTAAAACCCTTTTAAAACAGGCAACGGCCAATGACGGGGGACCGGATACGCTGGTATCAGCGGCGGATCAATTGTTTTCCATTATTGTTTTTTCCCTTTGGTACCACGCGTTTTTCCTGGAATAATTTTTTTCTCTATAAAACGCAGAAGATCCTTAACTCAGGTTTTTATTATCTGGTTTAGACGACTATAGCGCATTGGGATTGTAGAAATTTTTATGATGAGTAAGCCCGATAGATACATCGTTGACGCTCTTGCGGCATCATTTACCCGTCAATATATTGATGTTTTGTTAAAAATTGACGGCACGGGACATCGTACCTACGGGATCGAATATGAGTTTTTACCCCATCGTTTTATGACCCTTGATGACATGACCCGATTGTATCGATTTTTGGAAAACACAGGCATGCGCGCCGAGAGCTCTGAGTTTGTCTCGATTGATGGAATCCATGTTGCGTTTGAACCCGGCGGCCAGATCGAGTACAGCAGTCCGCCTCTAAAAGCATTTGATGCCCGTGGATTAGACGATTTTCTTTCTTTTATCACACAAACCAATGCCCTGATCCGGGACCAACTGGATATTGTGTATGAAGCACGCGGTTTTGCGCCCGGCCGCGCGAATGCTCCATTGTGCCTGACATCCCCAAGATACCGCCTGCTGCATGACCGGCTGGAGAAAACAGGCACGCGGGGCCTTGAAATGATGAAAGGCACCGCATCCATCCACTTGCATGTCAGGATTGCCGGTATTACGGAACTGCTCCACCTTTTCCGGCGTTTGTGCGAAATGGCGACATCCGCTGATTTCAGGATGTCGCCCCAGCGTCGCGAAATCTGGGACAATACCGATGCCATGCGATGCGGATTACCGCCGTGCTGCAATGAACACCTGAATTCAGCCGAACAGTTGATCGAACGGCTGGTCCGTTTTGCTCTGGCAGCCGACGTGCTGGGTGAAAACCTTCCATTTTACCTCACGCGTGACCAGTCTTTTAAAGCTTTTTTGTATCATATGACGACGTTGTTTACGGATGTCCGCTTTAATCTGAAAGGTCCGACCCTGGAACTTCGAACATTAGATAGTATTCCGATCAATCGATTCAGAGAAAAATGGCAAATTTTTGTTTCCTCACTTGAAAACTTATGATAATAGAAACATTTATTATGATAATTGAGATTTATTCATCAAAAACATGTCCTTTCTGCCACCGTGCCAAAGCGCTCCTGAATGAAAAAGGAGTGTCATATACGGAATTTTTTATTGACGATGATCCTGCATTGGCGGCTGAATCAATCCGCAGAAGCAATGGCCGTCGCACGGTGCCTCAGATATTTATTGAAAGTGATCATATCGGCGGATATGACGACCTGGCTGCTCTTGACAGGCAGGGCAGGCTTGACGCAATACTTCAAATTTAGAAGAATAATTTATTGCGCGGAGAGAGGAGAGCCTATGATAAACGGAAATTCTCGTAAAGTGACACGCAGTCCGGTGTGGCCTGAGACCGAGGCGACGGTGACATATACGGATAAATTCAACATGAAAACCCATAACCAGTTGAGCGTAAGGGGAGGGGTCGGCGATCTCGGATCGAGCGGCATGTTTCTACTGACCAAGGAAGACATTCCGTTAAATACAAAGGTCGAAATCGCCATTAATTTTGATCCGAGTGCGGAATCGTCGGAGTTGTCACTTTCCGCATCCGGCAGAACCGTTCGCATCACAAAAGATGGCGTGGGAATTAAATTTACCGCCATTGATCTCAATCAACTCCAGAAATGCATCATTTCAAGGCTTAATTACAAATAAGCGCATGGATGCGAAAGAGTCTGAAAAAAAGGAGCTTTGAAGAGGTCTGCAACGCGGCCCCGGGCATCCGGCTCCAGATGAGGTTTGAAATGGTTTTATATCAGTTCTTGTTTCGCATCCGGGCGTCGATGATGCAAAATATAGTGTATGGGAAGGTAATAAGAAAATCAAAAAGAAAACCGACGGGAATGGTAATAAATATTAACGGAAGTTTAATACTGTAAAATACCAGGTGTTTCCACCAAGTTCTAACGCCCGGAAAGCCATTTTGTCCGGGAATGATCTTGTTTTGAGTCATGATTTGATTCCGGGCCGTTTAAAGGTAAAAAAAGCCGTAATCCAGCATAATGGGTGGATTACGGCTTTTCTGATATGTATGGTGCCGAAGGCCGGACTTGAACCGGCACGGGCGTTGCCCACTACCCCCTCAAGATAGCGTGTCTACCATATTCCACCACTTCGGCAAAATCGTACATCATTTGTTTTTTTACGAAAAGTCATTGTCCTGTTTCCGTTTCGTCCGTATCCGCCGTTGCCTCCGGAGGAGTATCGGTAATAACGTCCGACGGTGAAATCGATTGATCTTCGTCGCTGACATCGGGTGAAGCCGTATCCGGAGCAACAGGCGGCATTACTTCCGATGCAGCGTCCGGCGGTGCTGCTGGATCTGCATCGGGGATTGGGACGTCTGGCGCCGGAACCGTTTCAGGAATTTGCGGGGCCGTTGTTTTTACATCCGTAACAACTGATCTTTCCGTACTTTTAGACATATACGCCAGGCTGAGCGAAGTGAGCATGAAAACAATCGCCGCACCGGTGGTCAGTTTTCCCAGAAAGGTCGTGGCACCCGTGCTTCCGAAAAGCGTCTGGCTGCCGGCGCCGCCGAACACCGCGCCCATATCCGCACCCTTGCCGGTTTGCAGAAGCACGATCATGATCAATGCGAGACATACTATAACGTGAACGGTTCCAATAAGTATAGTCATTATTTACTTTCAAATTCGTTTGGTTAAAAGTTAATGATCCTCGTAAATATTTCAGGATCAAGGCTCGCGCCGCCAACAAGCGCGCCGTCAACATCCTGCAGCGACATCAACACGGAAATATTTTCCGGTTTTACACTTCCGCCGTAAAGGATACGGATGGTACCGGCAATCGCTTCCCCGAATTGTCGGGCGATCAAATCCCTTAAATAGGAATGGACCTCATCGACCTGCCCGGGTTGCGCGGTTTTTCCGGTGCCGATGGCCCAGACCGGTTCATACGCGATGACCGGTTCGCGGCCCGCTTCCAGAATCAAGCCTTTTAAACCACTTTTTACCTGTTTGTCAAGAATGGAAAATGTTTTTTTTGTTTCGCGCTCGGAATCGGTCTCGCCTACACACAATACAGGTATCAGATCAGCGTCAAGGGCGGCCTTTACTTTTTGGGCGATAAGATCATCGGACTCGCCAAAAAGGTGCCTTCGCTCCGAATGACCGATAATGACATGCCGACAGCCCACATCGGTCAGCATGGATGCGGAAATTTCTCCGGTAAACGCCCCTTCGGAAGCCCAGAACATGTTTTGCGCGCCCATGTAAATATCGGAATCCGCAAGAATGGCCGATACCGCGGAAAGGGCGGTAAAGGCTGGGGCGATCATTACCTCGGTGTGCGTGACGCCGCCGGCGGCGTCAACCAGTCGCCGGGCCGCGTCTGTCGCCTGTCCGATGGTTTTATACATTTTCCAGTTGCCGGCGATCAGGGGAGTGCGTTGATTCATTACTCATGCTCCTTGTATCATATGGCATCTTGTCACGGGATTTAAGTTTCGGCGTGCCGGGCATGCCGAAGATCTCAAAGCATGCGGCCGATACGTTCTGCCAGATCCACCATCCGTTCCGAATATCCGGCTTCGTTGTCGTACCAGGACAGAACCTTGACCATATTATCGATAACATAGGTGGTTGGGGCATCCACAATGGAGGAAAGGGTCGAACCGTTGAAATCCTTGGATACCAGCGGAGCGTCGCTGTAGCCGAGAATGCCTTTAAGATGGGTTTCGGATGCCTTGCGAAGGGCGCTGTTGATATCGTCGGTGGTCATGCCGGATTCTTTTACATTAACCACAAGATCCACAAGGGACACATTGGGCGTCGGTACACGGATGGACAGGCCGTTAAGTTTGCCGTTTAGTTCCGGCAGCACAAGACCTACGGCTTTTGCGGCGCCGGTGGTGGTGGGAATCATGGAAAGTCCGGCTGCACGCGCACGCCGCAGGTCTTTGTGCGGAGCGTCCAAGAGTCGCTGGTCTCCGGTATAGGAATGAATGGTTGTCATCAGGCCGCAGATAATGCCGAATTTTTCGTGGATGACTTTGGCCACCGGCGCAAGACAGTTGGTGGTGCAGGATGCATTGGAAATGATATGGTGTTTGTCCGATTCATATGTTTCGGCATTGACGCCAAGAACAATGGTGATGTCCGGATCGGTCGCCGGTGCGGAAATAATAACTTTACGGGCGCCGGCCTTCAGATGTTTGGACGCACCGGTTCTGTCCCTGAACAACCCGGTGCATTCGGCCACGATATCTGCGCCGAGACTTTTCCAGGGCAGGTTTGCGGGGTCTTTTTCGGCATAGATATTGATGGTTTTACCGTTGACGATAATGGATTTTTCACCGGGCGTGATGGATATATCGAGTTTTTCATGAACCGAATCATAGGTCAGCAGGTGCGCAACGGTTTTCGGGTCCATCAGGTCGTTGGCCCCCACAATTTCGATATCCGGCCTTTTCAACGCAGCCCGGAAAACCAGCCTTCCGATTCTGCCCAGTCCGTTTATCGCAAGTTTTATCGCCATGGTTTCCTCCTTTAAAAAGTTTTTTTCATGATGATCGCGGCTTCCCCTGAATCGGGGTAATAGCCCGGTCTA
This sequence comes from Desulfobacteraceae bacterium, assembly GCA_003597945.1. Classification (GTDB taxonomy): domain Bacteria; phylum Desulfobacterota; class Desulfobacteria; order Desulfobacterales; family Desulfosalsimonadaceae; genus SURF-33. The sequence goes on from QZJS01000057.1 coordinate 35,606, forward strand.
TTACCAATAGTTTCAAATCCAAGTTTCCGGTACAGGCAAAGTCCGGCGGTGTTGGATGATCGTACTTCCAGAAAGGCGGATTTTATATCCTGGTGGGCCGTCAGATTCAGGCTGTCCCGTAAAAACCGATACGCGATGCCAAGTCGCCGGCAGGCAGGCGCAACGGCGATTTTTAACAGGTGAATTTCATCTATGATCACCCGCATGCTGGTATAGGCGACAATACCCTGCTCATTCACATCCGGCAGCGGCGCGCCGGAAAGCACATAATTGCGGGAATGCGCGCATGCCAGCTCGCTGAAAAACGCCAGCCTCCCCCAGGGTCTGGAAAAGGAGGATCGTTCAATGGCCAGCACCGGCTCAATATGATCTCCGGTCATGGGTGTAATGGGTAATGACTGCATGTTAACCGCGTTTATTGCCTTTGAGAATGGCGCTGGCCAGGGAAATGCTTTTTTTCCCGTATTCTTCTATGATTTCAGCCATCCGGTGAAGGTCCGTCTCCTTATGCCGGATATTAATGGCCTTGATCAACACCGGCAGATTGACGCCGGACAGCACTTCGATGCGGCCTTCTTCCAGAAAGGAGTAACTCAGGTTGGACGGCGTTCCGCCGAACATGTCGGTTAAGATAAGGACACCGTTCTGGGCGCCGACGGTCTTGATGGCGTCATGTATTTTTTTTCTCAGCTTCTCAGCGTCTTCTTTCAGATCGATGGATACGGAAATCAACGCATCAGGTTTTGTGGTGAAAATGATTTCAGCGGTCTCAATTAATACATCGCCCAATTGCCCGTGCGTAACAATAATAATACCAGTCATTAAAACATCCTTAAAATTTTATATCTTATATTTATGATTTGATTTCAACGTCTCTGTGGGTCAGATACGTCGGCCGGCCCGGTCTGTTGATGTGCGAATAGACCGCATCGGCCATCACCACCGATCGGTGGCGGCCTCCCGTGCATCCGACGGCGATGGTCAGATACGCCTTTCCCTCTTTTTCGTACAGCGGCATCAAAAAGTCAATCAATTCAAAAAATTTTCCTAAAAATTCCTGTGAGATGGGATTCGATAAAACAAAATCCCGCACATGCCCGTCCCGGCCGTCCAGAGGTTTTAGCTCCGGGATGAAAAACGGATTTTTCAGAAACCGGACATCCATGATCAGATCGGCTTCACGGGGGTTGCCATGCTTGAATCCGAAGGAAATGATCTCCACCCGCATAACGGTTGTGGACACACTCTGCTGGGCGATTTTAAATATCGTGGATTTAAGATCATGGACATTGTATTCCGACGTGTCGATAATAGTAGAAGCAATCTCCCTTAACGGTTCAAGAAGCCTTTTTTCCTCACGGATGCTGTCGACCAGCGGCCGGTCCTGGGCCAGGGGATGTGTTCGCCGGGTTTCGCTATAGCGTTTGATGAGAACGGCCTGTTGGGCTTCAAGAAAAACAATGTCGAACCAATACCCTTTTTGTCGCAATTCCTCGAACACGCCGGGATACCCGGTTAAAAAACTTTTTTCCCGAAGATCCATCACAAACGACAGACCCTTGATATCCGTGTCGGTTTTTAAAGGCAGTTCGAGAAACTTCGGCAGCAGTTGTAACGGCATATTGTCGACGCAGTAAAAACCCGCGTCTTCAAAAGCCGCCAGGGCGATGCTTTTTCCGGAACCTGACAGTCCCGTGATAATGACGATTTTTAGTTTTTTCATGATGTAAGATAATCAGGGCCTGCATGTCGGCCAGGGCCGGCTTTTACAGCCAAACTCAGATGCGGACTTTGTTTTGGGTTGTTAAAAGGTTTCATCTACCGCATCGATACATTGAATCACCTCATCAACGCTTCCGGCTTCAAGCAGGCATGCCGTAAACGATTTTTCCTTGAGCATTCTCGATATCCGGGCCAGCAGTTTCAAATGCAGGCCCGTGGAATCATTAGGCGCAAGAAGCAGAAAGAAGATCTGGGTCGGTTTTTCGTCTATGGCGTCGTAATTTACGCCCGTTCGGCGTAGTCCGACCCCCAGTATCAGGGATGTCAGGTTTTCATGTTTACCGTGAGGAATGCCGATGCCGCCGCCGATACCCGTGCTGCCGAGATGTTCCCTCTGCACAAGGACTTTTACAAGCTCGGCGTGGGGAATGCCGGTAATTTCGGCTACCGGCAGCGACAGTTCTTCCAGCACCCCTTTTTTATCATTTGATTTAAGATTCGGGATAATTGTTTCCCGGTGAAGAAAATCGAGAATTTTCATCGAAACCTTTAGTGACGTCGGGATAAAGACATCATGAAATGTTTTTTGTTTTTTCTGATCGTTATCCTATGGGTTGAATCAGTCCCAAGTCCCCGTCTTTGCGCTTGTAGAGGACATTGACCCGGTTGGTCATTGAATTGGTGAATACGAGAAAGTTGTCCGGGGTCAGTTCGAGCTGCATGCTGGCCTCTTCAACGTCCATGGGTTTGTATTCGATATTTTGGGTCCGGATACGCGGCGCGCCGGCATCGGTGGCTGCCGGCGCAATGAGATCTTCGGTCATTTCCTTTTGTTCCCTTATCTCCGACCGGTCGCCCTTGCGATGCTTCTGAATTTTTTGTTTATTCTTTTTAATCTGTTTTTCCAGTTTGTCAAGGGCCATGTCAATGGAAGAATACATATCGTTGGTCTTTTCACGACAGTTGATATTTAAGCGGTCCCCGGTGAGCTTGATTTCAGCGATATGTCTTATCTTTTCAACGGACAGAACCACATTTGCTTCCGCGGGGTTGTCAAGCAGCTTGTCGAGTTTATCCAGTTTGTTTTTAACATAGGTTTTAAGATGTTCGGAGGGGTCAAGGTTTTTAAAGGTAACCGATACTTGCATATTGCGTGCCTCCTTTAAAATTGTTTGCGTTTGCTTGATGGGAGAATGCCCATTATCTCCCGGTATTTGGCAATGGTCCGCCTGGCGATGTTGATGTCGCAGGCGGCCAGTTTTTCCGCGATCAGTTGATCGCTGTAGGGTTTTTTTGGTGGCTCATGATCGATGATTTCGCGGATTTTTTCCTGAACACTGGCCGATGCCATGGTTTCGCCGTTTGCGCAATTAATGGAACTGTTAAAAAAGAATTTGAGTTCAAAAATTCCTTGCGGGGTGTAGGCATACTTGTTGTTGGTGACACGGCTGATGGTTGATTCATGCATGCTGATGTCTTCGGCAACGTCCCTGAGCACCATGGGTTTGAGATGTGAAATACCGTGTTCAAAAAAATCACGTTGAAATTTTACGATGCTGGTCATCACGTTATAAATGGTTTTTCTGCGGTGATGGATGCTTTTAATGAGCCATTCAGCGGAACGAAGGCGGTCTTTGAGATAGTTTTTTGTATTTTCCTCAATCTTTTCACCCCGCCTGACAGCCCTGCGATAATAGGAATTGATCTGAAGCCGCGGGATATCATCGTCATTTAGCACCACGATCAATTCATCGCCTTCCTTTAAAACATAGACATCGGGTGTGATATAAATGGATTCTTCCGTGTTGAAACGGTCTCCGGGTCTGGGATCAAGACATTTTAGAACATTGACCGCGGCGACAACATGATCTATATCCGTTTTGAGCGCTTTGGCGATGGCATTGTATCGTTTGTTTTCAAGATCCTTGAGGTGATGCAGGATCAGTTCGGTAACCAAGGGATCGCTGATGCCCAGCAGCTTTACCTGAATCAGGAGGCATTCCACCAGATTTGAAGCGCAGATGCCCGGTGGATCAAATGTCTGCATCAGCGTCAGAACCTGTTCGACCTTTTCCGGGCGTGTCTGACAGGCAACGGCGATTTCTTCGATTCCCAAATCCAGATAGCCGTATTTATTAATATTGCCGATAATATGGCTGCCGATGAGTTCTTCGTCAGTATCCGGCTTGGCCATCAGGAGCTGCCATCTCAGGTGATCGGAAAGGGAAGTCCGATTCGTGGTGAATGCCTCTAAGTCGGCTGCTTCTTTTTTTTCGGATTCAAAATGGATGCGACCGGTGGAATTATACTCATCAATATAGTTTTGCCAGTCAAGAAAGTTGTCGAGCTTATCATCAATGGTGACTTCTTGGGTTGTCTGGGATTCGGGCGTTTCCACCTGGGTTATTTCATTTGCGCCTGTTTCGGTGGGCTCTTCAAGAGTCGGGTTGCTCTCGATTTCCTGGCGTATCATCTCCGCCAGCTCAAGCCGCGAAAGTTGCAGTAGTTTGATGGCCATCTGGAGCTGTGGCGTCATGACCAGTTGTTGTTGAAGTCGGAGCTGCTGTTGTAATTCAATCGCCATGTTTACAGCCTGAAATGAGAACCAAGATATATTTCGCGAGCCACTGGGCTTGACGCGATGACTTCCGGTGAGCCGGATTCAATGACCCGGCCGTTGTTTAAAATATAGGCCGTGTCGCAGACGCCGAGGGTTTCCCGTACATTATGATCCGATATGAGCACGCCGATGCCGCGTTTTGCCAGATGAAGGATGATGTTCTGAATATCAATGACGGCCAGCGGATCAATACCCGCAAAAGGTTCGTCGAGCAGGATGAATTGGGGGTCCGTTGCCAGGGCGCGGGTGATTTCCAGCCTTCGTCGTTCTCCACCGGAGAGCACCGACGCCTTGGAATCGGCGAGACGCAGGATGCCGAGTTCGCCTAAAAGCATGTCCGCTTTTTGTTTCTGTTGTTTTTTTGAAAGCGGAAGGGACTCCAAAATAGCCATCAGGTTGTTTCTGACCGTCAGTTTTCTAAAGATGGATGGTTCCTGCGGCAGATACCCGACGCCCTTGCGCGCACGCTGATACATCGGAAGACGCGTGATTTCAAGGCTGCCAAGAAAGACAGCGCCGCTGTCCGGCCGGATAATGCCGACCGTCATGTAAAAACTGGTTGTTTTCCCGGCGCCGTTGGGCCCTAAAAGGCCGACGACCTCGCCGCTGTTGATCTCGAGATTTACCGCGTCCACAACACGTCGACCGTTAAAGGTTTTAACGAGATTATTCAGAGCCAGAGTCGTCATGATCTTCTATGTCGCCGGTTTCGATGGTTTCCGTTTTTTGTTGTGGCGCAAATATCGCGTTGACGCGCTTTTCCTGACTTCCGTCAACCGTGATACGGTCGTTGTTTTGATCGATGGTGATTTTTTTCCCGGAAATGTAATCGGTTCCACTTTGAATCCGGGTATCTTCACCCGTCAGAACAATGGTTTTGGTTTTCGCCGTGTAGACCGCCTGGTCGCATCGGGCGGTCCGGTCACCAAACTGAATGGAAACATGTCCGGTGGCCACGATTTTTTGGATGTTTTCCTCCCCCATCCGGTTTTCGCCTTGTTCCATGTTTTCATAATACACTTTCATCTGGTCGGACAAAATTATGGTGTCCTCATAGATGGTGGTGACATTTCCGGAAAAAAGAATATAGTTCGCTTTGCCGTCGGAAACAAGCCTGTCGGCGGTAATGCGCAATTCTTTTCCCGCAATGCCCGCATCCACCCCTGGGTCGGACTCTGCCATGGCATGTGTTGACAGCAACCAGATGAGCACCGGAATGATCCATGCGCTGATATTGGTAAAAAGCGGGTTAATCCGGTGTGTTCTGGTTAATATCACTGAAAAATCCTTCCACATGGTCCGTGCATGTTATTTCTCCGGTCCGTATGTTGTAGGCCATTTTCCCTGCATTTAAGCGGAAAGACGGCCCAATAACGTTCACGGGTGAACCGGATTTAATTATATGCAATTGATGGTCATAATGCAAGTTTTCGGTTTTTATATTGTATTCCGGGGCAGTGATGACCACATTGCCGGAAGCCGATATATTATTGGTGTCGAGCTGCAATACGCCCTGGTCGGCGGTAAGCCTGACAATTTTTCCATTATCTAAGGAAAAAAGGGCCAGAATATTTTTAAGGCGCGCTTCTGACGGATCGACATGCAGGTGCGCGGAATCCGCTTCAAGGGTCCATTGCTTTTTCCCGTCCTGAGAGGCGGTATGCCGGAAGCCCTGGATGGCAAGCATGGCGTCCGTCGTTTCCGGCAGGGAAATGATGGGCGTATTGCCGCCATCGAAACGGTGGCGGATAAAAACCGTCACAATCGATGCGGCAAGAAACAGGATGCAGAAAAATAGAATATATTTGATTTTCCTGGATGAAAAACGAGTCGTCAATCCGTTGATTCCCGGCATGCGATGCAATTTTCAAGAAGGCCTTTGGCTGCAAGTATGGCTTCGCAGATTTCCCGCACGGCTCCTTGACCGCCATTTTTTTCGGTAACCCAGTCCGCGATCTGTTTGACGGCATCATGGGCATCCGCCACTGCAACGGCAAGACCGACCTTTTTCAGCAGGGGGATGTCGGGCAGATCATCTCCTGCAAAGGCAATTTCATCGGCATTTACACCGATTTGTTTGACAACGGTATCGAGAATCGCCCCTTTGTTTTGAATGCCGTCATAAATCAGATTAATCCCGAGATCGGCGCATCGATGGAGCAGCGCGTTGGATCGACGTCCGGTGATGATGCCGACGGTAACGCCGGCATCCATAAGGAGTTTGATTCCAAGTCCGTCTTTGACGTTAAAGGACTTGGTTTCCGTGCCGGCGTCGGTGTAAACGATCTCGCCGCCGGTCAGCACACCGTCCACATCCAGCAGCAGAACCTTGACTTGTTTGCGCTTGGCTGTCGTCATTTTTTCGTTTAATCTCTGTTTAGAGCGTTTTCAATATTCTTAAGCTGTAACAAGATGTTTTCCATGTCATCGAGTCGTACGGCATTCGGACCGTCTGAACGGGCATGATCCGGATCCGGATGCGTTTCCATGAATATGCCGTCCGCACCAACGGCAATGGCGGCTTTTGCCAGAAGAGGCGCGAATTCGCGCTGACCGGATGAAACCCCGCCACCGCCGCCGGGCAACTGAACGCTGTGGGTGGCGTCGAAAATCACGGGGCAGCCCGTCTGCTGCATGATGGGAATCGCCCTGAAATCCGTCACGAGATTATTATATCCGAAGGTGGCGCCGCGTTCCGTGAGCATGACCCGGTCATTGCCGGCGGATCTTGCTTTAGCCACCGCGTTGGCCATATCCCAGGGGGCCAGAAACTGGCCTTTTTTAATATTAACGGGTTTTCCGGTTTTCGCGGCCGCTACGATCAGATCGGTCTGACGGCATAGAAAGGCCGGTATCTGTATGACGTCCAGCACCACCGCCGCCGCCGCGATTTCGCTGACTTGATGCACATCGGACATAACGGAGACGCCCAGATCCCGACGGATGGCGGACAGAACCTCAAGGCCACCATCGAGCCCCGGTCCCCGGAAGGAATCGATTGAGGTCCGGTTGGCTTTGTCATATGATGCCTTGAAAATAAAAGGAATTTTAAGTCTGTCAGTCAATCTTTTCAGAAATTCGGCGATATCGTAAGCATTTTGTTGATCCTCGATAACGCAAGGCCCCGAAAAAAATACGAAAGGCGCGGGTCGCCCCAGGATCTGATCGTTAATTTTAACCTGTCGTATCATCAAAAGGTCGGTCCTTTTTCCAGTGATTAAAAAAAATTGAAGAAATCATTGCGTTGCACGGAAGATTTTTCGTATCTCCCGTTTTTTAAAAGTGATCCGAATGCTTCAATTCAGTATATCCATCAAATATGTTACGCGACCGGAAAAGTCAAGGAGCGAAAATAAGGCCTTGCGTGTCAGTTTTATCCCTGATAAAAATATTTGGATTTCCAATCAACGGTTTTTTTCTTAAAGGGATTTCTGGAAGGATGTTTAAGCAAAAGGGAAAAAAGAAGAAATTTAAAATCTGGATTATTATTATCGGTCTGCTCCTGATCCTTCTGCTGGGAATCTTGGCCGCTGTTGTCAAATTTGAAGGCGAAAAACCGGTCATGGAGATAGAGCCGGTCCCCGGATATGTGGGGGCGGATACCACCATTACCGGAAAAGCCATTGATCGCAAAAGCGGAATACGAAAGCTCCAGGTCGTGCTTCGGCAAAACGATCGGGATGAGCTCCTGCTGGAACAGGAGTATTTATCCGATGCCGGCGAGGAAAAATCACCTCGGCATCAGGTTCCATTCAGTATTCAGATCGATACCCGGCAATTAAAGATAGACGATGGACCGGCATCGATGCAGATCAGCGCCTGGGACCATTCGTGGCGGCACCGGTTCGAAGGAAATCGAGCCGATATTGAAGCTGATTTTTTCATTGATACCCGGCCGCCCGATATCGAGGTGCTCAGTACCAGTCATAATATTTATCAGGGGGGCTCCGGGCTTGTTATCTATCGGTTGTCCGAGGTCTGCGACATCAGCGGCGTCTATGTGGGCGATGATTTTTTCCCCGGGCGTTCCGGATATTATCCGGATGACGATCTGTATCTGGCGTTTATCGCCCTTGCCAGCCATCACGGCCGGGATACCCAGATGCATGTCCATGCCAAAGACCTTGCTGGAAACACCTCGCGCCGCGGATTTTATTACCGCGTTCTGGGCCGTTCTTTTAAAACCGATACCATCAATATTTCCGATGCGTTTTTAAATATGAAGCTGTCTGAATTTTATGCAATGGACGGATGGCCGGCCGACGCGGACATGGTTGCGCAATTTTTGTTCGTCAACAAGACGCTCCGCGAAAAAAACAACGCCGCCATCCTCGGGCTTGGCCCTAAAAGCGAACCCCGGATCTATTGGCAGAATATGTTCGGGCGGTTGCCGAATTCCGCTCAACAGGCCGGTTTCGCCGATCATCGCCTCTACCGATACAATGGTGAAATCATTGATGAGGCAACGCATCTGGGCATCGACCTGGCATCCGTTCAACAGGCCCCGGTGCCCGCGGCCAATGCCGGCAGGGTCGTGATTGCCGATTATATCGGGATTTACGGAAATACCGTCATTATTGATCACGGTTTTGGTCTGTTCAGTCTTTATTCGCACCTCAGCAAAACCATGGTCGCATCCGGGGATATGGTTTCAAAAGACGATATCATCGGTCATACCGGCACTTCCGGATGGGCCGGCGGAGATCATCTCCATTTCAGCATGATCGTCAATCATGTTTTTGTCAATCCGGTGGAATGGTGGGATGCGAGCTGGATAAAACATAATATTACGGATAAACTCGACAGCGTGGCATCACAACAGGAATAATAATTTTCAGGCATAAAAAGGAGCCTTTACGGCAATGCCCAGAAAAAAGTTTAGAATCAACAAGACTTATCAGGAAATCAACGAGAAGATTAAAGCCGGTAAAGTGGTTGTGGCCACCGCGGAAGAGATCATTGATATTGTCAAAACCAACGGACCGGTTGAGGCGGCCCGCCAGGTGGATGTTGTGACCACGGCGACCTTTGCGCCCATGTGTTCATCCGGGGCTTTCATCAATTTCGGTCATCCCGCGCCGCCCATCAAGGCTTCCCGGGTCTGGTTGAACAATGTACCGGCATATGCCGGGCTGGCTGCCGTGGATTGTTATATCGGCGCCACCGAACCGTGCGAAGAAGATCCCTTAAACAAGGTATGGCCCGGGGAATTCAACTATGGCGGCGGTCATGTCATCGCCGACCTTGTGGCGGGCCGAAAGGTTTTTCTGCGGGCCACCGGCTACGGCACATCCTGCTATCCCAGGCGCGAGTTGGAAAAGGAAGTCCGCCTTGCGGATCTGCCCCAGGCGACCCTGTGCAATCCGCGCAATGCCTACCAGAATTATAATTGCGCGGTTAATCTCACCGGTAAAACCGTTTATACCTATATGGGGACCCTCAAGCCCCGGGCGGGAAACGCCAATTATTCCACTTCCGGTCAACTCAGCCCTCTTTTTAATGATCCGTATTACAAGACCATTGGTTTAGGAACGCGAATATTTTTAGGGGGAGGGGAGGGTTATGTCACATGGCACGGCACCCAGCATAAGCCTTCTGCCGCGCGGAACAGGAAAGGCATTCCCAAGACGCCGTCCGGAACCCTGTGGGTTATGGGCGATCTCAAGGGCATGTCGCCCCGCTGGATCGTGGGGGTAAGCATTCTGGGCTACGGCGTATCCCTTGCCGTAGGCATCGGAGTGCCCATTCCTCTGCTAAACGAGGAGATGGCGAGATATACCGCCATTTCCGATGAAGATATTGTCACGCAGGTTGTTGATTACGGTCATGATTATCCCCTTGGGATCAATCGGAATCTGGGGTTTGTCAGTTACGCGGAACTCAAAAGCGGATTTATCCGGTTAAACGGCAAAGATGTACATACCGTGCCTTTGTCTTCGATCTCCAGAGCCAGGGAAATCGCCGAAATTCTCAAAGACCGGATAAAAACGGAGATCGGAAGAGCG